>JAKAZS010000065.1 GCA_021815785.1 bacterium | reverse complement strand
GGAGCCATTCTTGGTGGTATTTTAGAATATTGTTCCTTTTATATTGGTAATAGCTGGTTAATTATAATTAGTGCTTCCTTATACCTAATTTCTTTTATGTTTTATTTAAAATTTACAAAAAAAAAATAATTACTTAACTATAGATAGCTAAAATTAAGCTTGCGCCTAAACCTTAAAGTTGATGATACCTAATACCTAAACTTACCAGTTTGAAAACAAAGGCAAAAGTAAGTTACAATAATGTGTTATGATTTTAACTTACCTAAAAATCATAACTTGATAAGGTTAAAATATATTTATTGATTGTCAATGGAATAAAACCATCCTCATCACATGAACGTATTAAATTTCTACAAAAGATATTCAAAATATATAGAGCTTTTTGTTATAAGTTTTTTGTCTTTATTCATTGAACTATACGTAATTCGTTTTCTAGGATGTAATTTTCGGATTTTTATTATCTTTAAAGCTTTACCTTTAATAGCCTGTTTTTTAGGCTTAGGAGTAGGTTTTAATTATCAAAAATCCTACGCTTTTAAACTAGCTCCTCTAGCGTTATTCCTCTTTATCCTATCCGCTGTTTTGCTGGACTATAAAGGTATTGGTTTATGCGGGTTTCCTTCCATGGCAAATTTTCAATGGCAAAATAATCTCTTTGAGAATCTGTCTTTTTCCAAGTATCTTGTAATTATTCCAGTTTTATGTTTTGGTCCATTCTTTTTATGTTATACAATAGGCTCGCAACTTGGTATATTATTTACTGAATTACCAGCATTACCGGCCTATTCAATTGATTTACTAGGCGCTATCTGTGGCAGTATTATCTTTTCCGTGTTATCCTATGCACAATGTACTTTAACCCAATTATTAATAATACCAATATTTATATTAATTACGTACAGTACTGGTTTTCAATTTAAATCAGTTAAATGGTATTTTAAGATAATAATTTTAGTCCTGACACCACTATTACTGCTTATTCCAATTGAGCCAAAATTTATTTCAGTTTTTGCGCCACCTTCGAGACAAGACGTACAATTGACCTATTGGAGTCCACTACAACGAATAGATTCAACTTTGTTTCGCACGATTGAACCTAATCCGAAAATCTTCGGATTAGAAATAGGTGTTAATCGATCTCATTATCAATTTCTTTTCACGAACAATAATTTGGATTTTATCAATAAGCTTGCATCCAAACGCTTAAAAGGTATTATTACCGATAGAATAAGTCAATATGAAATTCCTTTTACTTTTTCTCCACAACAAAAGCTTGACAATGTTTTAATTATTGGTGCTGGTACAGGACAAAACGTCATAGCTGCTGTTCAAAACCACGCTAAACATATTGATGCCGTTGAAATCGATCCAATAATTATTAAATTAGGCAAATTATATAACCCTAGTTTCCACAATGATAATGTCCGGATTATTTATGATGATGCTAGGCATTTTTTAAATACAACGAAGCAAAAATATGATCTTATTATCTTTGCCACCTTAGATTCTCATTCAGTCTCTGGTCAAGGGTCATCGGTAAGATTAGACTGTTATGTCTATACCAAAGAAAGCCTAGAATCAGCAAAAAGGCTCTTAAACCCTGATGGGTACATCTTTTTAAATTTTGCCAGTAACACCAAATGGATTAGAGAGCGATTAATAAATACCGCCAGATCAGTTTTTGAAGATAATTTAATCATCCTGGTCAATAAATTTAAATACTATGGTAGTTATGACTTAAGCTTTATTTACAACCCAACTTTGAAACAAAAAAATATTTATATTTCACCAGATTTTATTAAAATCAATCCCAAGCCAGTTAATTTTTCTCACAAAGTATTAACTGATGATTATCCATTTTTATACGTTCAACCAGATGTTATTGACTGGTATTATCTAATGATTTTAGGAGAAATATTAATATTAAGTTTAATACCAAGCTATAAGGTTTTCGCACAAAAAGCAAATGCCTTGTATTGGCAATTATTTTTTTTAGGATCCGGGTTTTTACTCCTCGAATTAACTAATATAGCCAGACTTACCCTAATCTACGGAACAGCCTGGTATACATCAGCGCTGGTAATCAATGGTATTTTAATTATGACTTGGATAGCTAATCTTATCGTTATGAAATTTAAACCACTTATTGAAAGGCTTCAGATTAAAATTTATTGCTGGCTATTTTTTTTATTATTGATTTCAAAATTCATCATGGTAAATAATTTCCTCTTATGGATAAACAATTACTATCTGGGCAGTTTTATCCTCATGCTTATTCTTATATTACCGGTATTTTTTGCTGGGCTGATTTTCCCCATAGCCTTTGCCAAAGCTGATTCACAGTCAAAAGCTTTTACTTACAACTTATTGGGAGCAATTCTTGGTGGGATTTTAGAATATTGTTCCTTTTATATCGGCAATAGCTGGTTAATTATAATTAGTGCGGCCTTATACCTGATTTCTTTTATATTTTATTTAAAATTTACCAAAAATAATGACTTAACGATAAATAGCTAAAACAAATATCAAAGCACTTATCATTTAATTAATCTCATCCAGAATATCCAAGTCACCATCAATTGAATAATTAAAAGTATATCTAACTCTTAAATAAGGATAATCATAGTCGTTAGGTAACATTTTAAATGGCGCATTAATGGTAATAGCCTTAATTGCTGTTTGATCAAAAGCATGATTTGTTGAAGCCTTTAAAATTTTTATACTTTTCAATTCACCACTTTTGAAAATTTCAAACTCTACTTCTAATTCATTTTTCTCACCATATGGAGGATTCCATTTTTTTTTAATTTTTTTCTGCAAATAGATTAAATAAGCTTGAATTGCAGTATTGGCTCCTTTACCATCTTTAGATCTGCCACCATTTTGACTATATTCATTACCTTTTTTTTTTGGTTTTGCATCTACTATTTCGACTAATTCAGGACTTTGAACTTCAGTTAATAAATTAGTATCATTTTTTAAACTATAATGTGTTAATGGTTGATTAATAAATTTTTGATTTTTTATACTATCCCAGCTCGCAACTACTGGCATTTTTTTACCCGCAGAAACATTTTCGGGCAAAAGCTGATTTTCATAATTTTGCAACTTTACTGATTTAGCCTCTAGGCTAGAATCAGTTAGAGGCTGAGTTTTTGACATTAATTGATTCGATTTGTTAACGCTATATTTTTTTATGCTCGGGCTAGATATAGGTTTAATCAATTTATCCGATAATTTATCTTGCTTATTGACAGATTTTGAAAATTGATTTAATGAGTTTAAATTTACCATTTGCTTAACAACTTTTAGCTTAGGCTTAATGATTGGTGAATTACCAGAATTGCTTGATTTATTTCCAATAATTGTTTTTTCATTAGCTTTACTACTAGTACTACCAATAATATCATTGTTATTCTGAAAATCATTAACATCAGTTAATTCAATATCAATTACCTGCGTAATCATATTTTTATGGTCAAATTTTGCATAATTAATAAAACCAATAGGTAGTATGAAACAAAAGGTCAAACAAAAATAAGCAATGGCAACACTATGATATCGATAACCAATATATTTCTGTTTTAAAACATAATTAGTAGAGTAAAAAATTTTAAATAATTGATAAACACAAATTATATCGACAAAAGTTAACAGAATTAGCCATGGTAACAATTGCTTATTGATACAAGAATTACTTAAAATTACTGTCCAGGTAATAGTTAACAACAAAATAGTTAAAATTGCAAAAGCATCATTTACTTTCGAATTTTTAGATTTATATAAAAACAGATAATTGTTACGCAAAACATTATCTGATTCTAAAACATCATTTAAATTAGGTTTATTAGAGCTGAAATCAATCATAAGCTGAAATAATGCAGTTACATCTATAAGTTAAATGATACACTAATCAAAATAATTTAACTTAAAGATTTTTAAACCAAATAGAACTTTATCTTTACAATCCCATTGCTGTAAAATAAACGGCACAAGCATGGTCCAGATACTCTTTGGTTAATTTTGGTTCGGTCTGCAAAAACAAGCATAAATTAATAACTTGATCAACCAAATCACGCGGATGACAACAACGCATATAACGTTTACCATTGCGAAACTGATTCTCAATTATATAATTAACCGCTTCTTCATTATAAGCAATTCCAACCGACTGACAATATTGCAGAAAAATCCATTTAAATTCGTCTTCGGACGGGTTAGTTATATGAATTTTATAGGGGATTCGTCGTAAGAATGCTTCATCAGCTAAATCTGAAGGATTAAGGTTCGTAGAAAAAACGATTAACTGTTCAAATGGTGTTTCAAGTTTTTTACCAGTATGTAAGGTCAAATAATCAATACGTTTTTCTAAAGGAACAATCCATCTGTTTAATAAAGAACGATGGTCAATTCTTTGGCGGCCAAAGTCATCTATTAACAAAATACCACAATTAGCCTTAAGTTGTAATGGAGCTTCGTACAATTTAGAAGTATAGTCATATTGCAACTCAAGCATTTCAATCGTCAATTCACCACCAACTGTAACACATGGTCTATGAATACGTACCCAGCGATGGTCATAGTCTTTAGGATAATTGGCAGCAGACACACTTTGATGATTATGCTGGTCATACAAACGAATAATCTGACCATCAACTTCAATTGCATAAGGTATAAAAATATGGCCTTTAAAACTGCGAACTATTCTTTCTGCAATAGATGTTTTGCCATTACCAGCTTCACCAAACAAAAACATGCCTCGGCCTGAGTTAATAGCAGGTCCCACCGAATTTATCGTGCGGCGATTAACCATAATATCTGAAAATGCTACTTCTAAATCCCTAGGTGTAACAGCCTCACGTCTAATGGTCTGATTTTTTAATGAGTCTACATAAATATTCCACGGTACTGGACATGGACCTACATAAGCACTATGTTCAAAAAAAGCTAAGGCACGATTACGCCCTTTTTCGGTCGGTGTAAATTCATAATCACCTAGTCCAGCTGATGATCTTACTTCAATAAATAATTGCCGTTTTAAACCGTCCAAAATTAATTCGACAAGTTTAAAAGGTAAATGAGTTCGATTAGCTATTTCACGGCCAAAAGTAAAATTAGCTAGATAAATATCTTTAAGGATTAATTCTTCGAGAAATGCTTCTTTAAGACCTGTGTCTTCAACAGTTTCAACATATGAAGGGATAAATTCTTGCTGTTTTTGAATACCTTGCCTTATTTGTTGTGCCATCATATACCTATCCTTATCGTTAGATTCCAAAATTTAAATTTTAAATTTAAAAATTCTAAAATTCAACTAGTTATAAATATCCTAGTTAATAAGTTTATACCCTAGCTAACAAATAACCAAACAAAGTTTTCAATAATTGATACTTAATAAAAAACTTTTATTCATTTACGACTTTTATGTGTTAAATTAAGTAATTATTGGTGACGAGGATTTAGAGAATGTCTTTGACCTTTCAAGAGATTATCCATAACTTAAATGCCTATTGGTCGCAAAATGGCTGTACAATTTTACAGGCCTATGACTTAGAAAAAGGTGCCTCAACAATGAGTCCTGGGACATTTTTAAGGGTTTTAGGTCCTGAGCCATGGCAAATGGCCTGTACTGATCCTTGTAGGCGACCAACGGACGGACGTTATGGCGATAATCCTAATCGACTTCAGCATTATTTCCAATATCAAGTAATCTTAAAACCATCTCCAACCAATGTTCAGGATTTATACCTTAAATCTTTAACGTGTTTAGGCATAGACCTTAGTTGTCATGACATTCGATTTGTTGAAGATAATTGGGAATCACCAACCCTTGGCGCCTGGGGTGTGGGCTGGGAAGTTTGGCTCGATGGCTTAGAAGTTACTCAATTTACGTATTTTCAACAAGCCGGAGGCCAAGAAGTAAGGCCTGTTGCCGCTGAAATAACTTATGGACTAGAAAGACTAGCTATGTATTTACAAAATGTTGACAGCATTTTTGACCTTAAATGGAGTAACCATATAACTTATGGTGAATTATATCATTTAAATGAGTATGAACAAAGTCTCTATAATTTCGAGAAAAGTAATCCAGCCTGTCTTAATACAACTTTTGACCTTTATCAAAATGAATGTCTTGAATTAATTACCGAGGATCTTATATATCCAGCGTATGAAAAATTACTTAAATGTTCACATATCTTTAATTTACAGGATGCGCGCGGTATTTTAGGACGCGACGAACGCATGAAAACTATCCTGAAAATTCGCCAATTATCTGAAAAAATTGCCAAGTCTTATATTATTAAACGCTTAAAACTTGGCTTTCCCTTACTCCAAACTACCGAACGAGAGCAAATAATGATAGCTTACCAACAAAAATTTGCTGAATTAGTTTAAGGTTTAAATACCAATAAATATGGGTATTACAGTAATATGGGTACCAATTTTACTAATTTTGAAAATGACTAATATAACCATTACCAATTTAACCAATATCAATAAATACATTTTTGTATATTTCCTTGCTTTTCAAGTATTAACCCTTGATTCAATGGCAGCTTTTAATCATCATTTACCAAAAATTATTTATTTTACCCACAAGACAATTAATTTAAAAAAACCAACTAATAAAACTAAAAAATCCACTGTAAAAAAAATCAATATCCCAAAACATAAACTGACCAAAACAACCAAAATTTACTCGCCAACAGAATATATTAATCAGCTTAAGGATTATAATGAAACTTACGGCATAAAATTAAGAACTTTTCATGGACCACTTAACATTAACTTATTGGATTTAGACCTTAATAAAGTGAAAATTCAGCCAGCTCTTAGTTCACAAACATTTGGTCATTTAGCTACTTTATCAGATATTGCCAAATCTCATCATGCCTTAGCGGCCGTAAATGCCAATTATTTTAAAAATTCCGGTATTCCACTAGGCACTTTAATAATTAATAATCAATGGATTACTGGACCAATATTTAACCGTATTGCTATAGGCATAGATAACCAGGCTAATTTATTTATGAATAATACCAATTTTCATGCAACGCTTTATTCATCCAATCCCAAAATATTTAAATATTGGATTAATAATTTAAACCAACCTCGACGCAGTGGGTCAAGAGCCATAATCTATAACAATTTCTGGGGCGACGTTTTAGAATTAAAAGCCAATTCACTAGTTATTTCGGTTGCTAAAAATGGCAAAGTTACTGATATTACCAAATCAAGTAAAGTAATGATTCCCCAAAATGGTTACCTGATTTCTGATCGCTGCAATAGCCCTTTAAATAATTTACACATTGGTGATTATATTTTCTGTACTTATGAATCTTGCCCTACATCCTGGAATACTATGAAAGAAGCCATAAGTGGTGGTCCTTGCTTAATTAAAAATGGCAAATTGTTTTTAGATTTAAAGGCCGAAAATTTTCGTAATTCCTGGACTTCCTCCAAAATTAATGCCCGTACCGCCATTGGTTATTCCCGCAATAACCACCTCTATATTGCTACAATTGAAGGGCATCATTCTTTATGGGACTTAGCTAAATTTATGAAAAATATCGGCGTTGAAAATGCTTTAAATCTTGATGGTGGTGGCTCTACATCCATGATATTAGGGAACAAAGTCTTAACCCATCATAAAAATCAGCGAAAAATTGAAACGGCACTGCTCGTTTTACCAAAAGATATTCAAAACAACTAATGTTATAAGGATATAATATGCCCAATAAACTAGCTATCGGTGTCGATATTGGTGGCACTAAAATTGCTTCTGGTTTAGTTAACATAACAACCGGTAATGTTATTGCTACAACCCGAAAAAAAACCAAAGGACTGGATAGTAATCTTGATCTGATAAAAAAAATCGAAAACAGTATTGAAGAATTACTCTTAGATAGCAATACTAAGTCTGAAGATATTAGTGCAATTGGACTAGGTATTGCCGGCATGGTCGATCGATCAAAAGGAATTTTGCTTGAAGCTGCTAATATTAAAACCGGTAGTATTGCTATTACCGAACCAATAGCCCAAAAATTTAAAATTCCCGCTTATTTAGGGAATGACGTTGAAGTTGCTTCAATTGGAGAAATGCATTATGGTAGCGGTCAAAATATTAATAATTTTATCTGCATATTCATCGGTACAGGTATAGGTTCTGGTATTATAATTAACAATCAATTAATTAATGGTGCCTGTGGAACGGCTGGAGAAATTGGCCACATTATGCTAATCCCTAATGGTAAATTGTGTGGCTGTGGTAATTATGGCTGCCTGGAAGCTTACGCATCAAGATTAGCTATATCCAAAAACATTCTTAATTACATCAATAAAGGCTATGAAACATGTATCACTGAAAAAATTGATTTAGATAAAGGTATTTTAAGGTCAAAAGCTATTAGCGATGCCATTAGCAAAAATGATAAAGTTGTTTTAGCTTGCGTCCTCGAAGCTAGCAATTTTTTAGCCATGGGATTAAGCACGGTTATAAATCTCTTAAATCCAGAAAAAATCATCTTGGGTGGAGGACTAATTGAAGCTTGTGAATTATACTTTAAAAATGTTTGTGAGCAAACAAAATATTACAGTTTAAAAATCCCCGGCAAAAAAACCATTATCCAAAAAGCTCAACTTGGAGACTTTGCCGGTATTATTGGTGCGGCTAAATTAACTGAATTAAGAAAATTAAAAATATAAAGCTTGAGCTCTAAAAGTTTTCTTCAACATTTAATTTTGTTTTTCTGGCTACTCCAGTCTTTATAGCAGCTTCAATTACGGATTTAGCAACCAGTTCAACCACTTTAGTATTAAATACTCCTGGGATTATATAGTCTTCATTTAATTCATGTTCTTCAATAACACTAGCAATGGCATAGGCAGCAGCAAGTTTCATTTCTTCATTAATGTCACTAGCTTCACAGTCCAAAGCCCCTCTAAATATACCCGGAAAACATAATACATTATTAATCTGATTCGGATAATCAGAGCGTCCAGTAGCCATAATTCTCACATAGGGCATAGCTTCTTCTGGCATAATTTCAGGCACTGGATTAGCCATAGCAAAAACAATCGGATCACGATTCATGCGTTTTAAATAATCACTATTTACCGTTCCAGGTCCGGATAACCCTAAAAACAAATCAGCATCATTAAATGATTCTTCAAGACTTCCATGATATTTTTCCGGATTAGTATTTTCGGCAAACCAATCTTTCATAAAATTCATATGTTCAACTCTTCCAGAATATATGGCACCTAGTCGATCAAAGCCAATGATATTTTTAACTCCAGCATGCATTAACATCTTAGAACAGGCAACACCAGCTGCTCCAATTCCTGAAACAATAACTTTTAAATTTTCCATTTTTTTATTGACAATTTTAAGAGCGTTAATTAATGCAGCAAGAACAACTACAGCTGTCCCATGCTGATCATCATGAAAAACCGGAATACTCATTTCTTCTTTTAATCGTTTTTCAATTTCAAAACAACGTGGTGCAGAAATATCCTCAAGATTTATACCACCAAAACCTGGTGCCATAAATTTTACAGCTTTGATTATTTCTTCAGTATCTTGCGTAGCTAGACATATCGGAAACGCATCAATTTTACCAAATTCCTTAAATAACATAGCTTTGCCTTCCATAACTGGCATAGCTGCTTCCGGACCAATATTACCTAAGCCTAAAACGGCAGAGCCATCACTTACAACCGCGACCGTATTTCTTTTAATCGTTAAATTATAGGCATTATGAAGATCATTATGGATTGCCATACAAATTCGGGCAACCCCTGGCGTATAAGCCATGGACAAATCATCACGAGTTTTAAGGGGAATTTTATTAGCTATACTTATTTTCCCACCTAAATGCATTAAAAAAGTTCGATCTGAAACATTTACCACCTTTACATCTTTAAGATTATTTAAAGCATTTACTAATCTTTCACCGTGGTCATTGTCTTTAACTTTTACGCTAATATCGCGAATAATATAGTTTTTTTCAATAAAAGCAATGTCAATAGCACCAATATCACCACCAATTTCACCAATTAGTGAAGTAACCTTGCCAAGCATACCTGGCAAATTCTGTATTTTTAATCTAATAGTTAAATTATGACTTAATACTGGTTGCTGGGGGGTTGGGCTTAATTTTGGACTTAAATTTTCCGTTTGAGATGATTTTACGCTAGACATCATGAAAACTCCTCTAATTCTATCTTATATAAGCATACTCTATTTCTATAATACTCTATTAAGAATTTCAGTTTTAATAAACAATTATGCTAACCTAAATTAAATAAAAATAGAAACAACACTTGTCAAACAGGAGAAAATATGTCCAAAACTAAAGAATCAATTGGCAATTATGATGTAATCAATAAGGATTTTGTAACTCGACGTGAGGTTTTAATGCTAGGCGCAGCTGCAGTAGTTGGATCCACTCTTAAAGAGAACACTATGGCCAGCCCCAATGTAGCTACAACACTTACCAATTTACAAGGTAAAGTAAATTCCTATATAGCCAAGGATTTTAAATATTTACTTGACGAAAAAATGGCTGGTTTGTCCAACAGTCAAATTGAGCAACATTTAAAACTCTATCATGCCTATATCGCTAAAGCTAATGATTTACAGAGCAAATTAAAAACGGTAAGCCTTGATGGTGTCAATCCAACTTACGCGCCAATGCGTGAATTATTGCTTGAATCAAGTTATGCAGTTAATGGCGCAATATATCATGAATTATACTTTAATAACTTAACCAGTAAAGAAAGCAAACCCAATCATGAATTAACTAGTGCTCTAGAAGAACGATTTGGTTCAACTGACAAATTTATTGACTATTTAAAAGCAAGTGGTAAATGCATGCGCGGCTGGGTTATCGTTGGCTTTAATATGCGTGCTAGTCACTTAGATGTCTTTGGCCTGGATACCCATAATATGTGGTCACCAGCTAATTTTGTTCCCATTTTAGCTTTAGATGTGTATGAACATGCCTATATGATTGATTATGGTATCGATAGAGCTAAATATTTAGATGCCTTTGTCAAAAATTTAAACTGGGATATTGTTGGTAAAAGGTTAAATCTTGCGCTGAAAAATCCTACCGGTCTTGAATCAACCATGTAATTAGCATAAATTAATTAAATCTCTAAATTAGGCTAGTTTTAAAAAACCAGTATTAAAATTAATACTGGTTTTTTTTTAATTATTGAATATAATAAAATAGATGATTACGTAATATATCCCTAATTCCTCGCTAAAAATAATTAATAATGAAAATTTATAAAATTCGATATGCTTAAAATAAATTTTAAAATTTTTTTTCAGATATTATTAATTATTTTTATAATATTGTCGCTAATATATTTCTGGCCATTTATCCTACTTATATTAGGATTATACGGATTAATTAAAATCGAAAACGTTTTTTTTACGTTTAAACTATATTATTTTTCTAAAATCACGCAAATTGATCAAATGACCGGAATTGAGTTTGAAAACAGAATGTTTAATTATTTTAAAAGGAATGGCTATAATGTTGAAAAAACTAAAACCAGTAATGACTTTGGTGCAGATTTGATTTTAAGTAAAAACAATGAAATAACTGTTGTCCAAACCAAACGATGGTTAAAACAAGTAGGTATATCAGCTGTGCAAGAAATTTGTGCGGCCATTAAATATTATCAGGCACATCAAGGAATGCTTATCACTAATTCAAAACTTACCAACAGTGCTAAAAAACTTGCTCAATCGAATAACATTATTGTCTGGGAACGCAGCGAATTAATTATGAAATTGGGCAAAACTTAATTAAATGATTTAACTAAACACTTTTTTATTTAGCTTCCGATTTAATCGAAAAGACAGAAAAGCTATTGATTTTTATTAAGTAGATTAATATCGTTTTTGTCATTCCAAGTTAATGTCGCTGCTGCTATACTATCAGGATAATTGACGTTATTATGTTTTTCAACCCAAGTATCGAGAGCCAGCAATGTTTCAGCTTTAGCACAATTAGTTTCTAACAATAAATGACCTTGACTGGGAAACCATTTAACTGTTTGATCCTTAACTTTTAAAGTATCAACCAATTTATTCACACCTTTAGGATTTACAAGCGCATCCTGACTGCCTTGAAGAATTAACACCGGTAACTCTTTATTAATATTTCGGGCATAGCTTAATGATGAAGTCAGAGTTTTTAAAGTTGCCAACAAATCAATTACCGTTAAATTTTTACGGACTAAAGGATCATTAACTGTACCTTGAATGATATTTTCATCATTAGCAATATATTTACTTAAAAAAGGGCTAACATTAATTTCATGTTTAGGATTAACCATAACTTTTGGTAATTCAGATAAAACAACTGAAGCAATGACCGGTGCTTTACCAACAATAGCTGGAGCTGACAAAATTATCCCTTTTAAGTCAAATTTCTGTGAACCCGCTATCCGTAAAGCGATATCAGCACCAAGACTTTCTCCCAAAATAAAAGTTGGTAAATTAGGATACTTTTCCTGGGCAAACGTAATAACTCTTAAAACATCTTCATAACTTGCTTCATAGTCTACAGACTGTAATTGAGATCCTTTAGTATGAGTCTGCATCCATTGGCCAAATCCACGTAAATCTGGAGCGATAACCAAATAACCTAAATTGTTTAAGTTTTTAGCCATACTTTCATAAGTTCCACTATGCATTGTTAATCCATGAATAGCAATTACTAAACCTCGATAATTTTGTGTTGGGGTTTTCCAAACTTTAACTGGTATAGAAAAATGAAATTCATCAAGAGAATTTTCATTAATTGAACTAGCTAACACATTAACCTGGTTAAATATAAAGCTAAAAGTTATTAAACTTAAGGTTAATAATTTAAAATTAAACATAGCAATAACACGACCTAAACAAGTCATTTTAATTCTCCTAATAAATTTAAGATTCTCTTTCCTAATTTCTACATACCAAAATTTAAAAATCTTTAAAACATATTTTCAAAAATTTTCCAAAAGTTAATCTAATGACATCGTTTTTGCTTGGGATAATTTATAATTAAATTTAATATCCTTACACATGAATCAATCGAGACAAAACTATGCCCAAACGCCAAGACCTTAAAAAAATTCTAGTTTTAGGGGCTGGACCCATCATTATAGGTCAGGCCTGCGAATTTGATTATTCTGGATCTCAAGCCTGTAAAGCATTAAAGGAAGAAGGGTATACAGTCATCTTAGTCAATTCAAACCCAGCCACGATTATGACTGATCCAGAATTAGCTGATATAACTTATATTGAACCGGTTACCCCTGAATTTGTCGAAAAAATCATTATTAAGGAAAGACCTTGTGCCATGCTCGCCACTATGGGAGGTCAGACGGCTCTTAATGTAGCATTTAATTTAGCCAAATCGGGATTTCTAGCTCTTAATAAAGTAGAACTTATTGGCGCTAATTTTGAATCTATTGAATTAGCTGAAGATAGAGAACTATTTAAACAAAAAATGCTCTCACTTGGTTTAGATGTCCCTAAATCTTTTACAGTTACAACACTTAATGAAATTAAAGCCATTGCTCAAAACCTTGGTTATCCAATAATTGTTCGCCCAGCCTTTACTTTAGGAGGCTTGGGTGGTGGAATTGCCTATAATCACGAAGAATTAGACAATATTGTAAGCACTGGACTTAATTTAAGTCCAATTCACCAAGTCTTACTTGAAGAAAGTGTAATTGGCTATAAAGAAATCGAATTAGAAGTAATGCGCGATAAGGCTGACAATACCGTAATCATCTGTTCAATTGAAAACTTTGACCCCATGGGAATTCACACGGGTGATTCAATAACCGTAGCACCAGTCCAGACTTTAAATGATAAAGAATATCAAAATCTCCGCAATCAAGCCATTAAAATAATTAGAGCTATTGGAATTGAAAGCGGTGGGTCTAATGTTCAGTTTGGTGTCAACCCGCAAACTGGTAGAATTGTAGTTATCGAAATGAATCCCCGGGTATCACGTTCATCAGCTTTAGCCAGTAAGGCTACCGGATACCCAATCGCCAAGATTTCAGCCAAACTAGCCATTGGCCTAACTCTTGATGAAATCAGTAATGATATTACGAAAAACACATTTGCAGCTTTTGAGCCAAGTTTAGATTATGTAGTTACCAAAATTCCCCGATTTAATTTTGATAAATTTAAAGGCTGTGACACCACTCTGACTACAACAATGAAAGCCGTAGGCGAAGTTATGGCAATCGGTAGAACGTTTGCCGAATCGATCCAAAAAGCTTTACGCAGTTTAGAATTAGGGATTGAAGGTTTTGAAATTAACGAAAACCGCTATAAAGCTGATTTCTGGCAATGGCGTAAACGTCTTAACATACCATCACATCATCGTTTGACCGATATTTTTGGTGCCTTAAAATTTGGTATTTCCTTAACGGAAATTCAGGAATTAACTAATATCGACAAATGGTTTCTGGAAAAATTAGTCTTTCTATATGAATGGCATGATTATCTTGCAACTAATCATCATGATTTAACTTTATACCAATACGATTTATTATATAAAATTAAATCGCTGGGTTTTAGTGATAAACAAATTGCCAAAATTACTAATACCAGCGAAAACGATGTCTATAATTTACGTAAAACCCTAAATATTCAACCTAGTTTTAAAAATATTGACACCTGTAGCAGTGAATTTGTTTCGTATACACCATATTTATATTCAACTTATGAAGAAGAAAATGAAATCCCGCCCTGTACGAAAAAATCCATTCTTATTTTAGGTGGCGGGCCTAATCGCATTGGCCAAGGTATTGAATTTGATTATGCCTGCGTCCATGCTGCTAAAGCCATACAGGACCTTGGGTATGAAGCTATTATGGTTAATTCTAACCCGGAAACCGTTTCTACGGATTTTGATATTTCCGATCGATTATATTTTGAACCCGTGACCCTTGAAGATGTTTCCAATATTGCTAATGCTGAAAACGCCTACGGTATTATAGTTCAGCTTGGCGGACAGACGCCATTAAAGTTAACTCAAGGTCTAATTGAACGTGGTTTTAAGATTTTGGGTACTAGTGCCCAATCAATTGATCGAGCGGAGGATAGGCTTAAATTTAATGAATTAATTAAAAAATTAAAATTAACCCAACCCAATGGTGGTTTTGCCTATACCTATGAAGAAGTATTTGCAATCGCTGATAAGATTAACTATCCAGTTTTAGTTCGACCAAGTTATGTTCTTGGTGGCAAACAAATGGAAATTATCTATACTCGTGAAGATTTAAAAAACTGGTTAGATAAAGGTATTATTATTAATTCAAATTCACCAATTCTAATTGATGAATTTTTAGAAGGAGCCATTGAAATTGATGTTGATGCTATAAGCGATGGTAGAGCTACAATCATAGCTGGTATCATGGAACATATTGAACAAGCTGGCATTCACTCTGGCGATAGTACCTGTGTATTACCAACTCAAACAATTCCGCTGAATATTTTAGACCAGATTAAAACAATTACGACTGAAATCGCCCAAGAATTAAAGGTTATTGGCTTACTTAATATTCAATTTGCCTTACGTGATAATGATTTATATATTCTCGAAGCGAACCCAAGAGCTAGCCGAACTATTCCCTTTGTATCCAAGGCGACTGGTGTAGCCTGGGCTTATCTAGCTACTAAAGTTATGTTGGGCAAATATTTAAACGAATTGGATATTAAACCCAAATTACTGCCACCAAATGTATGTGTAAAATCGGTAGTTATCCCCTTTAAAAAATTTCCCGGTTCGCTTATAACGCTAGGGCCAGAAATGCGTTCAACCGGTGAAGTAATGGGTATTTCACGTCAGTTTGGTCAGTCCTTTGCCAAAGCCCAAATTGCCTGTGGCAATGAATTGCCGAAGTCAGGGACAGTGTTTATCAGTGTATCCGATATTTATAAATCAAAAATTGTCCCCATCGCTCTTAACTTATATCAATTAGGCTTTGAATTAATCGCCACCCGAGGAACTGCTACAGCCATTCATAGTGGTGGCATACCAGTTCAATCGGTCAACAAAATTTTTGAAGGCCGACCTAATCTAATAGACCGCATTAAAAACCAAGAAGTTCAATTAGTCATAAATATACCTTCCGGAAGAATGGCTCGCAGTGATGATCAAATGATCCGTCAGGAATCTATTAATTACGATATTCCCGTCGTAACGACTTTAAGTGGGGCTAAAGCAACCATTCAGGCTATTGCAGCCATAATTGATGGCAGTATTGATATAAAACCATTACAAGAATATCATGACCAAATCACCAAACAAGAAAAAAAACACAAATACTCAAGTCCCATAAAAAAAAATTAGGTAACTTGCACTAAAACTTACGGTGTCACATTTTGGGCAACTGTTTACTACGCGCATCCTAAAGCTACTAACCCAAGACAATTTAATCAAGTTGAGACTTATGCGGTTCATAACGGCAAGGTATTTTTAAATGATAGCGTTTGGCTAATTGTTAATGGCATAATAAATCTGATGCTAATGTACCAAAAAAACAAAAACACACTGCTGCAAAAATATACGAAAGACTTGTAAATGAGCATAATTACACTGGTTCAGATCGTTTGGTCAGGCTATTAGTTCAAAAAATAAAGAAAAAGCCAAGGACCGAAATTTATTCCACTTGAGTATGATCCAGGTTGTGATGCTCAGGTTGATTTTTCAGAAGTTTTAGTTAAAATTCAAAATGTCGAGACTAAAATCCATTTATTTAGTATGGTTTTAAGTTATTCAGGTGCTTCATTTGTTAAGGCCTATTTTAGAGAAAATACTGAGGCCTTTGTAGATGGCCATATTGAAGCATTAAAATATTTTCAAGGTGTCCCACAAAGAATTAGCTATGATAATTTATCAATAGCTGTAACTAAAGTTTTGAAGGGTAAAGACAGGCTATTAACTGAAGTAATGAAAAATCTATCGAGTCATTATTTATTTAAAACTAATTTTTGCCAACCAGCTAAAGGTAATGAAAAGGGGATTGTAGAAAAAAATTTCCAACCTGTTAAACGCAATTGGTTTACTGGCATA
>JAKAZS010000136.1 GCA_021815785.1 bacterium | reverse complement strand
TCAATTAAGTAAACTTCAAGATGATTTAAAAATTGCTGACAAACAACTGATTAAACTGAAAGAAGAGCTAATTATTAAACAAATTCCTGATTTAATTTCACAAAGTGAGCTCATTAATGACATTAACATAATAATTACTGAAGTAAAAAATATTGATGCTAATAGCCTGAAAGTTTTAGCTGAAAATATTAAAGCTCAATTAGATAGTATTATCGTAGTACTAGTATCTAAAACCAGTCCTCATAATTTAAGTTTAATTGTCGCAATGTCTAATAAACTTACCAGTAAAACATTTAATGCCAATTTACTCATTAAATCATTGACGCAAATTGCCAATGGTACTGGCGGTGGTCGACCAGATTTCGCCCAGGCTGGGGCAAAAGATGTACATAAAATCAACGAAGTACTTGAACATGCCAAAAAAGCCATAAAATCATATTTAACTGAAAACATTTTAACCTTTTAGCTAGTTTTTTAAGCTATAATTAATCAGTAAAAACTTAATAGGTAATTAGAAATGGTTGATATGCAAAGCACAATTAAAATATATGCTGATGGTGGTTCACGGGGAAATCCGGGTCCAGCAGCTAGTGGTGCGGTTATTTTTGACCAACAGAATAATATTCTCGCGCAAATTGGAACCTATCTGGATATTAATACCAATAATTATGCTGAATATTATGGATTAATTACCGGTCTTGAAAAAGCACTTGAGCTTGGCTATAAAAGTGTAGAAGTCTACCTCGATTCACAACTTGTGGTCAAGCAAATGACCGGTGAATACAAAGTAAAAAATTTAAATTTACAGCCGCTATTTCTTCAAGCTGTTAAATTAAAAAAAGAATTTACTACTTTTAAAATTTTTCATATTAGACGCGAATTAAATAAAATTGCCGATAAATTAGTGAATAAAGTCCTTGATGAACAAAACAACCAAATATTGTCTGTATAGCCTGATGCGTAAAGATTTACGCTAAATTAAATTGAGCAATGTTTTTACATAAACACAATATTTTTATCATATTATTTTTTGTTTTAACGCTGTCTTTTTTAATAGTTAAAACTGCTACCCATCCCCAGCATTTTGTCGACGACTGTGCTTTATTTTTTTTCTGTGCCCAAAAAATATTATTAGGACAAAGACCTTATCTAGATTTTATTGAACACAACCCACCTTTAATATACTATCTTAATTTATTTCCGGCATTCCTGCAATTATATGCTCATATTCCAGCAGCATTAGCTTTTTCACTATTTATATTAATTTTATCAATTTTATCTTTCACTTTATCCTACATTATTCTTTATAAAGCCCAATTACAATTTTCAATTTATCAGTCATTTTTAATTGCTTTATCTGTTTTAAACTTATTTGTCTATGAAACGCTTGGACAAAGAGAGCATATAATAATTTTATTTATTGTACCTTATCTAATCATCCGCAGTATCCGGTTCGAAAATGGAAAAGTCACTTCAAACCTAGCAATGTTTAGTGGTATTTTAGCGGGGCTAGGTCTATGTATTAAGCCATGGTATGCAGTTTTATTAATAGTTTATGATTGCACCTGGAGCATTATCACCCGACAATATAAAAAATTATTTGCTCAAGAAGCTTTATTTATTATAGCTACAGTTTTAATTTATCTGTTGCATTTTTTACTACTACCTAGTGCTGAGATTAACTCATATTTTGGCATCATTTTACCACTGTCAATAAGTGGCTATCATGCAACCAACACTGATTGGACTAATCTTTTAATCGTCCTATTACTTGGCGTATCACCAAACTATTCACCAATACCCAAATTTTTTGTCTTTTATTTACTAACTTTAATATACCTATCGCTAAAAAATCATCTGAAAAACAGAATATTTTTACCCTGTTTAAGCTTATTGTTTGCCAGTATCTTTACTTACCTCTGGCAAGGTAAGTGGCTAGACTATCACCATATTCCCATTCAATATTCATATTATTTATTAACAGCCTTAAATACTTTTGTTTTTGCTAACTGGTTCGTAAATAAATATTCATTAAAATTATTAGCTAATTTAAGCTATAACAATTTAATCACCTTTATTGCCATCGGTTCAATAACTGTTTTATCACCAATTTTAAGTAGTTATGGTAAAGTAAATTATCAAAATGCTGGTTCACAAAGCATTTTAAAATATACTAAACCTGGCGATTATGTAATGGTTTTAGCTTATTTGCCACGAGTATTACCAGAACTATTTCAGCGTCGAATGGCTACAAGATATCAACCAGAAGGATACCCAACCATCGAATTAAGCTATTTGCACAGTCATGAATCTTCTCTAATAAACAAAAATAAATTAAAAAAAATCGAAGTCACATTATTAAATGATTTAATTAATGAAGTAGTAAAATACAAACCCAAACTTATAATAATCAGTTACCTTCCTGGTAATCCTTATTTAGATGAATTAACATACTATCAATCGATAGGCTTTATTGATTACTGTTTAAAAACTTATTCAATCCTAAATGATCCTCAAATTAATGATCTGGATTATGGATTTCCGCCAGCTAAATTTTTTATTTTAAGACCACGTAAATAATTTTTACGAATAATTTGTAACCACTTGAGAATCACGGAATTAAATTATTTAAATGATTTGCTAATAAGAAATTGGCAAAACTAATGCTTAAATCTTTGCCATTCCAAAAATTTGTTGGTTTATAATCTTTAATACGGGTTTCCTGAAATAAATATTTTTGTGATTCACTTATGGCTTGACCATGGCTATCAAAAAATTGACTATGACAATGTGCTTCAGCTACATTATTAGCGACCTGTTTAAAGGCTTGAAAATCTTCAGTCTGATAACTTTTAACAATTTGATTATTACTATTATTGACAATAATGTCATTGGTAATACAGTGAATACTATAAAGCTCATTAGTTATTTTCAAAACTTCAAAAAATATTACTAATTTTATATCAGTATAATTTTGATTGACGACTTTCTCCGTGTAAGGATAAGAAACATAATTCCAGATTTGACCAATTTTATCAGTCTGAAAACCATAAAAATGATTTACAGCACTTTTAAATGTCTTGGGTCCAGCTAACGTAAAATCTGTCTGAATTTCGCGATGGAATTCACCACTGCGCCAATTTGGTATCTTAAACCACAAATCCGTAGTTCCATTTTGCGGTAAATTATTGGCATTATAGATAGCCCCAGCCTGAAGTGTTGGTGCCATTGGTTGAATACGACTTGAGCTTGGAGTTAATCCCGTTGAAACTGCGTTAACTGAAGGGTTTAAATTTTGCATATTTAATTGTCGATCAGACTCAAGACTACCACTTAATTCAGTTGAAGGCTGGCTTTGAGCCAAAACATTCCACCTGAGAAACAAAATAATTAAAATTAATATATATTTTAAGGGCATTTTAAAATATGTC
>JAKAZS010000064.1 GCA_021815785.1 bacterium | reverse complement strand
AAAAATCTGCAAATCTTAAAAATTATGCCAACGGTTAGTCATAGTTTAAACCCGGGATTTTTATTTAAAAATCAGGGTAAATTAACTAATGGACAAGAATTAATGCTAATTCAAAAAAAGCCTTAGTTTTGTTATTTAGTGTAAAAAAGCGGGGGTTATTAACAACCCCCGCTTTTTTCGCTAAACTATTAAGAATAGTTGTAATTAGCTATTAACTCTATCTCTAAATTCCTTTCCTGGTGAAAAGGCTGGCACCCGTTTAGCTGGAACCGATATTTTCTCTCCAGGTTTTCTGGGATTATTGGTTTCACGAGCCTTACGTTCGCGTTTTTCGAATGTACCAAATCCAACCATCGTAACTCTATCACCACCAGCAACTGCGGTAGTAACTACTTCAGTAAAGGCTGCTAGCATTTCTTCGACCATTTTTTTAGAATGGTTGGTTTTACTGGCTATTTCAGCAGCAAGTTCAGCTTTGTTCAATTGAGATTCCTCCTAACATTTATAAAGTATCCGTTTCTAAATTTTTTATATAAACGTTCAAAGGATATTTTACGCCATAAAGTCCTTAAAAGTATTTATTTTCAAAGTATTTTACAAACTATCTACAAAAGTTAGAAATATATATACTTCTTTCAGTTTAATATAAGTAAAAAAAAAATTATCTGGCAATGCATTAATTTCTAAAATTAGGGAATAATAGTATTAGAAGTAAATTGACCTAAAAATTAAGCATTAAAGAGGATTTTGTTAAAATTATGAGTATTCGTACCAGATTACAAGGTTTCATTGAGTCTAAACAGAAAATCCAGATTTGGTATGGCATGGGTTGTCATAATGTTTGTACTGGCAGAGTATTATTCGTTGACCAAGACCATGTTGACGTAGAATCCTATGTTCATGACAATGAAGGTCAAATTAATATTAAACGACTGTTAATTCCAATGCATTTAATTCTGCACATTGATATTACATCTGCTGAGACTACTGAAGAGCCGGAAGTTATTCTTGAAGCGGAAAAATATCTTACAACCAATAAAACTAATAATAATCAGAATAATGAAGTAATTAAAGAAAAAGGCTGGTCTGATGAAGCGTTGGTGAAAACAACAAAGTCTGGATTAGAAAAAAATCTTGACAATAAGACGGTTGAGAAAAATAAAGTCAAAGAGAATTCCCTATCAGTAGAAAGTAGTCAAGTTATTCAAGGCTATACAGTTTCAGTCATTTCTAAACTAAATGCTTTATCGGTCAATCGTTTTTCTCGTATGGTTATCAGTCCTCGTGGCTTAGCTTTTGCTTGTGATAATTCCGTTTGGTTAATTGAAAATTCTAATCAATTAACTGAATATGCCAGAATTAGAGGTAACAGTACTATTTCAGGATTGCGTTTTGATAAAAAAGGCATGTTGTATATAGCAACCGTTCAAGGCACCGTGTACCGCATTGATCCGTATAAAAGCGGCCGGATTCTTGCCCAGCTTGATGGGGCTATGACCGGTGGGGGAACTTTTTTGTCAGACTTAGTTTTAGATTATGAAGATAATTTATATGTTTCGAATTTTCCTTCAAATACTGGGGGCATATTTAAAATTGACAATCGGGGCTCGGTCATAAAATTCCTAGGAGGGTCGGGTCATGGAACCCAAGGGCTGTATTTTCAAAACCTTAATCATAAATCCTATTTGTGGTCTCTAGAACATGGTAGTGGTTGCGTCGTAAAATACAATTTAAACAGTCAAGAAATTGCTCGTGTTAATATTGCTGAACCTGAATCATTTAATTTTTCTGATGGCTATGATGGTAATTTAGCTATGGATAGCCTTAACCGATTATACGTAACCGTTGGCAAAGCTGGTTTAATTATGCGGGTAAATGAAGATCTTGAAACTGAAATAATTTTACGTGATTTAGTTAACCCAACTGGATTAACCTTTGATGATGATGATTCACTTTATGTATTAGAATCGGGAAAAGCTAGGGTAATAAAGATAAATGTAATGAATTACCAAGAAAATAAACACGAAGCCAATTTATTAAATTGATTTACATTTTTGATTAATTTCGACTTTGCCTTACTACGTTCAAACAATAGGTTGATGACTAAATTATCGATATGATATATGTATAACTATCAATTGGTGATTAGTCCTAGCCTAAATTCGGTCATGTGTAAGTTCAAGGGTTAAACTATATATTTTGCAAATTAATTTGAATTCAATACCAGGCTATATAGGTAAGAATCCATTACCTGCCCATTTTTAATTACATTATTTTTTAAAATAGCGTCGAGCCCAAAATTACATTTTTCAAGAACCCGTTTTGACGCAAGATTTTTAGCAAAAACTTTAGCCTCAATACGTAATAAACTGTATTCTTGAAAGCAAAAATTTACAAATGAAGATACAACATCAGTCATAATACCTTGACCCCAATAATTGATACCAAGCCAATAGCCTAGCTCAGCCGTATATCTATAGACATCATCTTGCAAAGTAAGTCCGATACCACCAATAGCATGGTTATTTATCGATATGGCAAAATGAGTAATATTATTATCTAATGTTACCTCCGTAAGCCATTTAAGACCATCGGTCTGAGTATAGGGAAATGGAAAAGTATCACGTAAATATAATGACACATTACAATCATTGGCATTTTCAACCAAAGATAAAATATCAGTCTTCTGCCAGTTGCGAATTTTAACTTTAGCGGTTACAATTTCCATTCTTAAAAAATTCAGTAAAATAATTATTTTTCATTAATTATATTTTGCTTGAACTAACTAAATCAGGTTCAGATTGTCTGACTTTTAATAAATCAATACGTTCATTAAATAACGCTTCAATTATGTGTTTATATTTTTGCGCAATTACATTTCGTTTAACTTTCATGGTAGCAGTAAGTTCAGAATCTTCTACCGATAACTCGTGATCAAGAATATAAAAGCGTTTAACTATTTCATATTCGGCTAAGTTAGAACTTACCACTTTAATTTGTTGTTTAATATAATCATATAATTTTTCACTTTTATAAATATTATCCGTATTGATAATATCATTTTCCTGTTGCCAAAGTCCTAGCATTTCAGTGTTTAAGGTAATTAAAGCAGCTAAAAATTTCTGCTTATCACCAAAAACTATGGGCATGCTAACCATCGGAATTTTTCTTAATTCATTTTCAATACGTTGTGGAGCAATATTTTTACCAGCTGAATTAACAATTATATCTTTTTTGCGATCAGTAATTTTCAAGAAACCATCATGATCAATATAACCAATATCGCCAGTTTTAAACCAATCATCAGCAAAAACACTATTGGTGGCTTCAACGTTATTATAATAACTATTAAAAATGCTATCACCTTTAACGATTATTTCATTATCCTCACTTAATTTTAATTGCACACCAGGTAATGGCAAACCAACCGTGCCAATTTTATTAAAATGGGGTAGATTTACCGTAACCGGAGCTGTAGTCTCAGTTAAACCATAACCTTCAATAGTCGTAATACCAATATTATTAAAAAATTCAATGGCAGCTAAACTTCCTGCTGCACCGCCACTTACTATAAGTCTCAGCTTAGAACTAATTTTATTCCTTAATTTGGATAAGACTAATTTATCGGCAATTTTATGTTGCAGTCTTAACAGTAATGGTGATTGTTTGCCTTGACTGGTATATTTAAAGTTTTCTTGACCAATATTAAGTGCCCAATCAATTAGTTTACGTAAACTTGGTTTAGAGCCGTTAATACCACTTTGAACTTTATTATAAATAAACTCTAAAACTCTTGGTACGACTAATAACATACTTGGTTCTACTTCCTGAAGGTTTTTACCTACAGTGTCAACACCTTCGGCAAAGGCATAAACACCGCCTGCATATAACCAGTAAAATTCACCACAGACTCGTTCAAATACATGTGATAAGGGCAAATATGACAAATAAATATCATCTTTTGTAAGGGGAATAATATCTTCAAAACATTTAAGAACCGCTAGAATATTTTTATGCGTTAAGGCTACACCTTTTGGATCTCCGGTTGTTCCCGATGTATAAATTACCGTAGCTAAATCATTTGGTGTTATAGCTTTAATTGATTCGTCAAGCATTTTATCGTCAGTAGTATTTTGATTTTCATTTATTAATTTAGATAAAAGTATAACTGGTGGACAATTCTCAATATTGCTTAAATCACAATCTTCTAACACTACAATTAAACTAATATCCTTAAGTGCTGGTAATTGTGTTATTTTGGACAATAATTTAAGATTTTGCACAAAAAACACGGTTGGTTTGCAATGACTTAAAATGAATTCAATATCGTAATTTGAACTAGTGGGATATATGGGCACCGTAAAGGCTCCAGCAGATATGGAAGCTAAGTCGCAGGCCACCCAATTTAAACAGGTTTGACTGTAGATTGCGCATGCTTTATCTTTAAGATCTTGATGCAACATAAGACCTTTAAAAATAGCTTTGACAAGATTACTAAACTCAAGAAACGACATATCACAATACTTGGATTTACGTCCTTGGGCTTTATATTTTATTGCTGGATAATCTTGAAGTTTTAATGCTCGGATAAAAAAAACTTCAGCAAGATTTTGCACCATAAATAAAATTCCTCGTAATGAATACTATAATGATAAATTTATCAAGCTAAATAATTAATAAAAATATTTTTCGCAAATAATAATTAATATTTATGACTATAGCTGACAACTTTATTGTTATTCTATTATATATTTTTTACAAATTAAAAAAATATAATAACAACATAATTATTATGATTACAATTGTTAACGAAGCTAAATATTATTTAATTTGGGTAAGAAATGTATCAATTTTTTGCACGGTTTCATCAATATGTTCAGCTAAAATTAAATCATGAAAAGCATTATTAATAACAAAAAGCATTTTTGCCTTATTTTTTAAATTATTAAAAATAGCTAAATTTGTTTGATTGTCAACAATCCAATCATTTTGTGCTAATAACATTAATAACGGCCTTTGGTTTAAACTTAAAACCTTAGTTGTTTTAGTTAGTTTTAACACTTCCAATAAAATTTTAGCCTTGATTTTAAAGTTTTCCTTGCTGTAATTTGTCAGAATTTGCTGATTATTTGTAACCAATTGCATTCCATATGGTAATTCAATTAATTTTTCTGGAAAACAAAAACAGGTTAACAAAGTTGAAACAACATATTTTAAATTAAACTTTTGCTTATTTCCGTTAAAACCAGCTGACAATAAAACAACTCCTTTAATTTCATTGTTGCAATTATTCAAAACATTTGTGGTAATTACACTGCCTAGACTATTGCCTAAAATATACAAAGGTTTATCGGGATAGGTCTTTTGAATATTTTTAATAATTTTCCAAGTATAGGTAAGCCAATCCTGATAACGACAATCATTTGCAATTTCAACTTGGTCAATGCTTTCACTAAAGGTGTTAAAATTTGCTATATTAGGCATATCAAAGCTTAAGCAGTAATAACCAAGCCTGGCTAATTCGGCAGTTAAAGGTGTAAACCATTGACAATTGGCTAGTAAGCCATGAATTAATAAAATAATTCCTTTAGCTTCACCATAATTTCCCCAATAACAAATTTTCCCATAAGGCTCAAGTTTAATATCAATGTTAATATTCATAGCTGTTGTCAATAAGTGAAATTTATAATTATAATTTGGATTTAAGATAAAATATAAACTAAAATTATATTTATGCAATTAATATCAAAATATCCAAAATTAATTATTACTGCTTTATTAATTTTAACCATTGCGGTAATCAGTTATTTTGTCTATAAAACTTACTATATCCCCAAAACGCCATTTGATGAAGCCATGATCTATTTAAATCATGGCAAAGCTGCTCTGGCCTTAGATATTTTTGAACAACAGGAGAAATTACATCCAGAAGACTCAAGTCTATTACCTTATCTTGCGCTAAGTTACTTACGTTGCGATCGCTTGGCTGAGGCGAGAACGGCCTTAGATACAGCTTTGAAATTAAATCTTGACACAACCTATTTAACGAATTCGGTCTTAGAATTTGCTAAATACTATCAAAACAAGGAAGATTATACTGAAGCTGAAAATTTATTATTAAGTGCTAGTATTGACAATGAATCTAAGGATTTGGATACGCAAAAAGGATTACTTTACTATAATTGGGCTTTAAATGATCTAGGTAAAACTAATTATGATTTAGCGATTAAACATCTGAATGAAGCTAGTCAGTACAAAGCTTCTCTAGCTAGTAATATCCGGCAAAATATCAATAATAAACTATCTCAATGTTATCGTAATTTAGGTTTAATAAGTCAAGGTCAGGATAGTAATCTAAGCAAGGCAATTGATTTATATGAAAAATCCTTAAGTTACAATAATGATCCTCTAACTCACTATAATCTGGCAAATTTATATTTACAAATAAAAAATAATAAGAAAGCAATTGAAAATTTTCGAATTGTTATCAATACTGATCCTAATAATTTAGATGCTCACCAGAAATTAATTGATTTACTAATTCAAAATAAAGATTACAAATCAGCTAAAGAAAACTTAGAAAAACTTTTAGAAAAAGAAAAATGTCTCGATAACTATCTGCTGTTAGCTAAAATTAATCAACAATTAAATAATTATCCAGGCTGTGTTAAAGCTTTGGAAGACGCCATTAGTCTTAAACCAAAATTAGATATTTATCTTAAACTTCGTGATGTTTTAAACAGTTGGGCTATCACTTTAACGTCTCACCATAATTTGCGTGAAGCTAATTCGGTTAAAGGTCATGCTTTAAGAATCAGTGAGGTGATTGTAAAGTTAACGAAGGAAGAAGAAAAAAAATTAGAGTCGCAAACGGCAATTTTAAATTCTAATCTGCCACCCATAAACATTGTTTATTCGAAAATTTGGCTAAGTAAAGGTTCACTTACTCCTGAAGGTGAAATTAAAATTCAAAACACTTCCACTTTTGATATTTTAGACTTAGGGCTTCAAGCTTATTTTTATGACAACACAGTTAAGAAAAATTATGGTTGTATCACATTGCCAATTGTAACTTCGGCAACTAAGAAATTTATTAAAGGAAGTTACAAGACTTTATATTTTTCTAGTCCTAACACGATTAACCCTGATAATAAAGTAAGTGTAATTATATTTTGGAAAAATCATTTATTAAAAGAATTTCCAATTACCAAAGAGAATTAATTTTCATGACTAAACCCTGTAAACATGAATATGTTTTTATATTTCAAAGAAGACTTAAAGATCTCGATCGTAGGCTTGTAAGAACTAGAGCCTATTTACCTACAGGTTTTACTGAAAATGACTTTAATCATTTAGGCTTACAAAGTTATTGTTTTTGTTCTAAATGCCGGATAAGACTTCATCCTAAAAAATCAACCAAAAAGTCAAAATTACTTATCCAGCAAAATCTTGAATTGGTTCAGCAAATAAATGAAATTGGCCAAAATAGTGAACTTCTGTTTGATCATAATGAAAAATCAGATTTACCAATGATAACATCAAATTTATTAAGTGACATTATTTTGGATGAGTATAGTGATTTAGACATCAATCTTGGCAGTATTGCTGAAGAAGAATAAACCAAATGATTAAATATTTTATTAATATATTACGATTTTCGATAATTTCCTGTCTCGGTTTTGGTGGAGGCTTAGCCTTATTACGTTATATATTTTTTACGGTAAATAATCATAATACCCTTGATGTATTTTTTGAAAGTTTTAAAGTAGGCTTATCCTTAGGTTTTATTTTTACTGTATTTTTAATTTTAATATTTTTTCTCCTAGATGTTTCCAGTCGCTTAATTATTGTGCGAGATGTTAAAGAACCTTTAAAAAATCAACAAATTATCTGGGATATTGAACAAAAAAGAAGCGTTAATATTAAAGGCAATATTAATGAAGTTATCTTAATTTGCCGTCAAGCTTTAATGGAAATTTCGAGTATTTCTAATGTCCATCAAGATAGTGATAAACTTAATATTACAGCAAAGACAGGCATTACCTGGCGCTCTTTTGGCGAAATCATAACGCTTAATTTTATTCAAGAAGAGGAAAATGTATGGCAAGTTATCTGTACTAGTTCATGCAAAAACAAAAATGTAATTTTTGATTATGCCAAAAATTTTGAAAATGTTGAAGTCTGGTTACATGAAGTAAATCAACTTATAAATACCCCAACTTAATTCATGTTATAATTTAATAATGCGGGAGTAGCTCAGTTGGTAGAGCGACAGCTTCCCAAGCTGTAGGTCGCGAGTTCGAGACTCGTCTCCCGCTTAAAACCGTTTAAGAAATAAATTAATGCTTGGCTATTTGACCATAAACGCTAACGTTAAAATTAACCTTTTCTTTATTAAAATTTGTTTTTAAATGAGTGTTTTTGGTCAATAACTTAGCATTAACGGATGATTTATAAGGTTCAGTATAAGTATAAATAAGGCTAGTATCTTTACCTGGTAGATTAAGACTTAATGGTTTAGCCTGGGCAATTAAATTAACATTAGTATTTGGCATACTTAGTTGAGGGCTTAAATCCTTATTGATTAGTTTGAGATCTAGATTATTTTTATAATTTGGATAACGCAAACTTGGATATTGAGGCGGAATTTGAATTGGTTTAGAGTATTTTAAGGCAGTTGAATTATAATTATCAGCTTTAGATGATTTAAAAGCTATTAGGCTTGAATTAGAATAATTGACTTTAGAGGATTTTTGAGCAATTTTTGATTTATTGGCCTGACAATTTCCTTTATGGAAATAATACTTACTATTATTTCCATAAACTTTAACGGTTTTAATTTGGGTTATATTGCAATGAATTGGTTCCCAATAATATCTGGCTAAATTAGAATCTTTCTGGATTAATTTTTTTTCCCAACCTTTACAACTAATACTACCAACACTTATGCGTAACGGCCTTATCGCAATACATTTACCTTTAGCCAAATGGCTTGATATTTTGGAGCAATGAGTAGATTTGGCAATACTATGGTTAATTGGCAACAAAAAGACCAATAAAAACCAAATTATGATTTGCGTAGTTTGATTTTTATATAAAATTTTTAAAAAGTTAATCATTGTTTAAATTAGAAAAAAATTAATGATTTAATAATAATTTATTAGCCCAGTTTATTGTCAAGCGTAAAAATCCCCTAATTTGATATTTATCAAATTACTTAATGCAAAAAATTAAAAATAAATCTAAATATTTCCCAAATAACCATAATTGCCAAGTAAAATAATAGCTTAAGACATTTTACTTTTAGGAGGTTTTATGCTTCAGACTGAATCCAAAACTTATTTAGATAAAGCTTTATTGCATGAATTAATTGACTGGATTAAAGAATTAAACAAAGCTGGTGTTTCTTACGATACTGCTGCAACCGTAGCTAGTGAATTTTTCTTAACCGGCATGATGGAATCTTGTGAAGATGAGTTTGATTTAGATGATTTAGATGATGATGATGATGATTATGAAGAATAAACATCTATACTAGTGAATTATTGTAAGAATTTTAAGACTTTATTTTTTATTATTTTAACCTGCCAATTATTTAGCTGTAATTTTAATAATAAAGATTCAAGGTCATTAACAAATATGGTAGCCATAGAAGGTTCATCTTCAATGGCTATCATGTTAAATATGCTTAAAGAAAGCTTTCAGCAGACCTACCCAGAAATCCCGGTTTCGCTAACAATAACCTCATCTAAAATGGGATTAAAGTCATTAATGGCTAAAAAAACTGATATTGCTGCAATTTCATATTTTGATAATACAAACAAAAAATACCTGAACTTTCAAAAAAATATTATTGCCTATGATGAAATTTTACCGATAGTTAATCCCAAGCTTAAACTTAAAAGCTTAAATTTATCGCAATTAAAATTAATTTTGACCGGAAAGTTAATATACTGGCCGATGAATAATAAACAAATTATTAATCTCTACATCCGCAATCAAAATTCCGGAACTTATGAGTATATTAAACAAAGTTTCTTAGATCAGGAAAACTTTAGTAATAAAGCCATAATTATGAGTGATACTAATGGAATTTTAAATTCCGTAAACAACGATCCTTATGCCTTAGGTTTTATAAGTTCAAGTTTAGGTAAAACAGTTAGTACTATTAATATTACACAAAATAACCATAAAATTTTTCATATCCGTCGCCCGTTATATTTTATTACCGACCAAAATATGAAAAATTCAACTCAAGAATTTATTAAATTTTGTCTACACCCAGCTCGTAAAAAAATAATTCTTAAAGCCAATTTTAAACTAAATCCCTAGAAAAATTTAAATTCATTATTTAGGTTAAATCTTAAATATAAATTCAATAAATAACAATTATTATGAGTTTTGGGTTGTTATTTATTAATTACATTTATAGCTTACAGTGTGTATAACTTATTGTGGTCATGATATCAAAGAAGACCAACAGAAATTAATTGCCTATTTAGATTAAAACCGTTATTTGTTGAAGACTGTGTAAAAAAGCATTCACAACATTAGGATCATATTTTTTACCCGAATTATTTTTAATATCTTCAATAACGTGATTAACATCAGGTTGTTGACTGCGCCATTTTGTGATACTAGTCTGTTCATGAAAACTATTAGCTAAAAAGATTATTCTAGCTTCCAAGGGAATGCTTTCACCAGCTAAACCTTCAGGATAACCATTACCATCAAATTCTTCATGATGCGAATTGATAATTAAACTTAAATCCTGTAAATCTTCAAATGATTCTAGCAATAGACAGCCTTTAGAAGCATGGTCCATTACCATCACTAATTCAACATCACTTAAATCATCATCTGGTTTTTCTAAAAGATTTTGCGGTATACCCAGTTTACCAACATCATGAAGCAGAGCTGCTTTTCTGATTTTTAAAACCTGTTCACTGTTTAAGCCTAAAGATGTAGCCAGAATTTCACTAATGCGGGCTACAGTTAAAGCATGATTAGTTAAATATTTATCCTTGCCCTGAATTTCATTTAGCCAGCTTTCAATGCGACTAGCCGTTTTGGGATGCAAATTAGGGGTAGCAAAAATATATTCGCTGGTTTCATCATTTTCTTGCAATATTTGATTTAATTTATTTTTGGCGGCATTTTCATCAATTTCTACAACTGGCGCATGCTCGACCTCAAGTGGTATCGGTCGTTTTTCTTCAAACATGCTTTTATCTTTATAGAGTGAAGCTAATAAATTACTTTGACTAGCTTCTCGACTAATACCCTTTTTACCAAAACGTAATTTACCAAGACCACCGCCGCCTGATTTGTTTTCGGAGTTTTTTGGTGTTGGTATAGAATCCAGATTTCCCCAAGCAGTTTGGGGGGAAGATGTACTAATGTTTTTATTAGGAGATGGAATCGAATCTAACGCGGTTAAGTCATAATCAGATTTTGGAGGACCTGCTTTAGGTTGCGGTTCGGTCACAACAGTATTGGTACTAATACTAATATCAGCATTGGTTTGGCTAATTTCAGCTAACGAAGACTGATCGACTTCATTTAGGCGAATTTCTTGTAATTCAACATGGGTAATCTCTTCTAGATTTGTTGAAGTTTTTATACTTTGAAGTACACTATCAATTTCATTTAATATTTCACTAGGTGCTTGATTTGATTGGCCAGTTAAGGTATCAGGGTTTTGTAAACTTTGACTAGGGTCAATTGCCGACAAAGTATTAGCTGTAGATTTAACTGAATCAGCCGAAACTTGAGATTTGACTGATTCAACTGGTTTAACAACGACAGCCTGTTGTTGATCAAGGGCGACGGGTTTGGCTGTTACAGGTTCTACGCTAGGTACTGGTTGTGTTATGGCTTGAGTCATTGCAACAGAACTGGTTGGCGCCACTGGAGGTTTAGGTGTGGGTTTGGGTGCTAGCTTAACCTGATTGAATGATGGCAGTGCCTGTTGTCCCATTGCACCTTTTAAAGCATTTCTTACTGAATTTATCGAATTATCTTTATTATCAGCAATCTGAATCTCACGTTGATATAATTGCATGATTGGTTCTTGAATTTTCTTTTCGAGCGATAAATTATCAATTGCATTGGCAACACTGTTAGCAACGTTTAAAACAATATCAATATGATTTTGCGTCCAGAATCTACGGTAATCACACTGTTGCAGAATTACGCAGCCATGCGTATTATTTTTACCCTTTAAAGGCACACCGAGCAAAGACTTAACCCCAATTAGTTGCAATTCTTCCTGAACCGGAAGCATAAATGAATTATCGCGTCCTTCATAAACAAAAAATGGTGTTTTAGACAAAAATGTTTGGGCTACGATAGCCGATTTGCTGGTTGGCCAGGATAAGGAATGTAAACTTTCAACTTTATCTTGTTGCCAAAATTCGAAACACTTCCAAGTTGGTGAAGCATCAACAGTACAAATAAACATACAGCGTGATGTATTTAATAATTTACCTAAAATATTAACAACCATAAATAAGGTATCACCTAAACCCATGGCATAACTCATCATTGAATTGATTTCTAAAAGTACACCGCTTAATGATGTTTCATTTTGAAGTAAACTAGCACTTTGAGCATTTAAGAGAATTTTAGAGAAATCATTAAGGATAATTTCAATGGACTGAATTTCAGGGCTCGAAAATTTTTGTTCACGAATTAAGGTCAATTGGCCTAAATTTCGGTTAAAGGCTACTAACGGAAAATCAATGGCGCTGTAATTACTATTTAAATCTTTAGTCGATCCTAATGCGAAAATTGTCGAATTATTAGGCTCGAGCGGATTATTGACGGATACCTGGCAATACTTTGTCTGATAGCCTTTCTGAATTTCACTTATTCCAGATTCGAGGAGGGATTTTACATCACGAATTTGACTTAATTTTTGAATTAGCGGATTTCTCATTAATAATTTAATCCAAATTGGTTGAAAAGTGGTAATTTAATTATACTACAATAGGTAATATCAACTTTCATTTTAAATTAATGTTTACATAATTAGCTGATATTAAAATAATTTAAAGTTGTTTAGGCTAACTAATTGCCAAATTAATTAATTCTAAAACATTTTTAGCCAGGCAATACTGTTTTAGATTAGCTATTTCAACCCATTTAACTTTAGCCTTATCTATTGTAAATGGCGAAATGTTAACAGGCTTACATAAATAAACAAAATCCAAGTGAAAAACCCTAACTTGATTTTCAACAGACTCAACAATTTGCATTGTTAAAGGTTTAATCAAAAACTGTAGATCTTGAGAATTAAGTTTAAATGTAGGATTAATATGTTCAACTTTAATACCCGTTTCTTCAAACACTTCACGAATACAAGTAAATTGGGGTAATTCGCCAAATTCTACATGACCGCCTGGCTGAGCCCAAGCCTTGAGTTTTTCATGATATAAAAGTAAAACTTTATTTTCATAAATCACTATGGCGCTAGCTGTCAAATGATAGCCAATTGTTGTTAAGTCTTTAATGTTTATCATAAAAAAATAAATGCCTTAAATTATTAATAATATTAAACAATTAATTGATACTATTAAATTCCAAACCGTTAAACAAGTTAATTTGAAGATTAAAATACAAATTATTAAAATTCTAAGCTTATTCTTTAGGTTAATTTAATATTAAACCAATACTTTCATCACCTGATTATACGTGATTAACAAGTAATTAATTTGCTTTAATAATATGCTAAAATTATATGTACTTCATAGATTTAGATGTAATATAAATATATTCACTTATAGTTGTATTTTTGCTTTTAGCTTTTGCTAAATTCTGTTTTTAATCATAAGGTCTGAATATGAAAATAGTCATTTTAGGTGCTGGTTTTGCAGGTCATACTGCAGCCTTACATTTAGTCAAATTAGTTAAACATAACGCTGAAATAATTGTTATTTCACCCAAAAATAGATTTACTTGGTTTCCTAGTTTAGTTTGGGTTGGTACCGATACAATGTCAGCTGATAGTTGTATATTTGAATTAGCCAAAGTATACGAAAAATTAGGCATAAAATATATTGAAGGTAAAGCAACCACAATCTGGCCATATAAACAATCCGTAGATATTGAATTGGATAATGGTAAACTAGAATCAGTCAATTATGATTATCTAATCAATGGTACTGGTCCATACCTTAATTTCGAAGGCACACCCGGTCTAGGGCCAGTAACTGGTAATTCCTATAGTATTTGTACGGTTGAACATACTGTAGAGACTCGATCTAACTATCTAAAAATTATCCAAGCCCTTAAACGAGGTCAAAAACAAACTATAGTTATTGGGGTAGGTCATCCATTAGCTACTTGTGAAGGAGCCGCCTTTGAATATCTAATGAATGTGGATTTTGATTTACGTAAAAAAGGGGTACGAGATTTAGTATCACTAAAATGGCTATCCAATGAGCCAGAAGTAGCTGATTTTGGTGTTGATGGTGTTGAAACTATCAAAGGCGGTACTTTAATATCAGGTGCTAGTACTTTTCGTGCATTGCTCGATAAACATGATATTAAAATAATTTTGCCTGCTGGAGTTACCAAAGTTGAACCTGGACTGATACATTATGAGCAAGTTGGTGAAGACCCAGTTGCCCTAAAATATGATTTTGCTATGCTCATCCCCCAGTTTCGTGGTATCCCACTTAAATATTTAGCTGATGATGGAATTAATATCACGGCACAAATGACTCAATCAAATGGTTTCATGACTGTAGATGCTGACTATACGCCTAAAAAATATGAAAATTTTTGTGGCAATGACTGGCCAGAATTTTATGTTTCTCCTAAATTTCCTAATATATATGCTCCGGGAATAGCTTTTGCTCCACCACATTCTTTGTCTAAACCTAAACAAAGTAATAATGGTCTTGTCATTTTAGCTACTACTCCCCGCACGGGAATGGCTTCAGGTATTATGGGGAGAACGGTTGCCCAAAATATTGCTTGTCAAATAACCGGTCAAAAATTTGAACATGGTGAGCGTCTATCGCAAATGCCAGCAGCCTGTATTGCTTCTACCGGAAATGATCTATGGTCTGGGGCAGCTGCGTCAATAGTTATGGCTCCAGTTGCACGGGATTATAAACGTTATCCTAAATATGGCCGTGATTTAAATATTAGTGATTTAGATTATGGCCTAGCTGGTGCCTGGACAAAACGATTATTGCATCATGTTTTTATGTGGAAGTTACAAGCTAAACCTGGCTGGGAAATGATACCTGAATAAGCAATTGGTTTAAGAATTTTGAGGTGTTTTAGATGTTGACTTTTTGGCAGAAATTTATCCCTTATCAAATATATCGATTTATGGTAATAAATTTAAAAATTTTGCTTGTGGCAACGGGCATTTATAAATTAAAGTAAGACACGACTTTCTTTAGTCGCTAAAACCATCATACAAGATCCGTTGTAAAGTTAAAATTAACGCATAGCTGTCAATTTTGGCTTAGCTACCTGTTCATAAATACCTTTGTAGCTTGTAGACTGCGTAACTACTACTATGGTTTTGAGTATTTGATTGGCTAAAATCCTCACTTTATTGTCATTACTTTTAAACATGGCTTTTAGTTGCTTGATAGAATTTATGGCACTTGGTATGGAAAAATCACTCGTATAAATAGCAGTGCCATCGCCAAACTGTGCCTTGATATCCCTATAGGCGATTGTTCGAATTTGATTTACATAAGCAAAATCAATAGCGCGATTAATTCTTACTAGAGATACATGACGTCCTGGATTTAAGCTTATGGATTTTACCCCATCACCTTTTATAACAACACTGTTAGCGCACCTATCGTGCAAATTATAGAGGCTAATAATTTTACCGTTGGTAACGGCTAAAATCAAAGCTCCACGTTTTAAATTTAATTTAAGCAGATTATTATTAGCACCTAAACTGATTTCCATATTATGACTGGCACTTATAAGTGTACATCCATATGAGAATTTAGCATTATTTTTAGAACTATCAATAAAGGTGGCTTCAGGGTCAACCATTGCTTTAAAGCAGGGAAATTCTTGACAGAATGATATTGGCAAAATTAATGAAGTGTTTTCAACGATGTCTCTATTACCTTCGTTTTCACCAAAAGAACCAAAGTCAGAATTATTTTTCTTGATAATATTATTGCTATCAATTAATGTTGTGGCTTGATTATTATCCAATACATTGCCAATATTAGGACTAATAGCTTCATTATAATTAGTAACTGTAGATAAATTAGAGCCTATCAAACTATTTTGTATATTTCCATTGATACTTAAGCTAGATAAGGTTGCAATTGGCGGATCAGCAATAATTTTATCGTTTCCACCTAAAGTTATGGCACTGGCTGCTAAAGATCCTGTATTAAAGGTAATACTTTGGCCTTGAGCAGTTAATACATTGCCAGGCGAACTAGCCGTAATGCCATTATTACCGAAGTAAACCTGGGCTCCACCACTAGATTGAATGGTTATATTACTTGGATTAGGATTAGTTGTATTAGCTTGGTTGTAGGTACCGATATTAAATACGACGTAACCAGAACTAGTTGATGGTGATTTGGCAAAAATCAAATCGTTACTTGCAATATTTATGGCTCCAGCAGTTGTATTATTGTTTTGTAAAGTAATTGAACCATTGTTTGTGGTTAAATTAATAGCACTGGTTGTACCAACATTAAAAATACCGTTAGCTGTTAAGTTAATATTTCCACCAGTAGCAGTCGTGCCAGCACCAGTTCCTATTGAACCAAACACATCTAAATTACCATTAGTATGAAAAGTAAAGCTGGTTCCTGATTGACCCCCAAATATCCCTGAATTAGTTGCTTCATCATAGATATTTACAAAACCATTTGCACTTTGCGTTGAAGCTGCAACCAATCCACTATTAAGTATCAATTGACTGCCAGCACCAATGGCTCCACCGCCCGTAACTAAAGCAATATTAGGCGCCGTCATCAAAGCACTGGTTGGTGATTGTGCTATATACGCAGCTTGTGAAGCTGTTAGGAAGATAAAATCATTAGATGTAATATTAGCATCATTATAAATGCCATAGCCATTATTAGCATCAAATGCTTGAATAGCTATAATCTGAGCACTTACATTACCGGGTGTAACTACACCACCATGATCAATTTGTGCGTATATACTTAGTGCTCCAGCTGTATTTAGCTTAAATACACCACCTAAGCCAGTTGTTCCTGCTTGAAGGCTTGCTTGACTGGCCTGCAAATATGTATTAGCCGTATTTAAGTCATTAACATAAACACTAGCGCCAGTTGCATAACTTTGTAAGCCAATATCACCAGAATTAACCTGGATTAAACTGGTTGAACTGCCAATACCAGTTGATCCACTAAAAGAATACAAACCAAGTACGGGAGCTGTAATTGTGCCGGAAGCGGTTATGTTACCGGTTTGATATATATAAAAATTACCTTGGGTTGATGAAGTGCCAAAATTAAAGTCGGCACTGGTATTACT
>JAKAZS010000003.1 GCA_021815785.1 bacterium | reverse complement strand
GGTTTTTGAAGATTTTAGAACAGCTTCTTTATTGCTAGTGTTAGTATTATGATTTTCACAATTTTTTTGTAAATAATAAATCGTTTTTTCATCAAGCAAAGCTTGGTGATTATGGATTTCATCACTTATATTTAAAAGCTGAGCCTTACCAGTCAGGTTTAAGCTAGCTAATAATAAGTATATAAGCAGTATTGCTAGTGAATATATTGACTTTGGCATGTAGTAAATAAGATAAAGATTTATGGTTAAATATTAGCTTATCCCACGAATATTGTCTAGAATGCGTTTACTAACACTAGTAGGGTTAGCATCTTTAAAGTCTGGTGCTTTCAAATGAAAAACTCCAGCAATACTACCAACTCGATACGCAAAATAGGTTCGATCATCCTGACCAATTAAACGATCAATATTTAATTTTTCTTCATCTGATATCATTTCAAATTGTGGTGATGAATTGACTCGGTTAAAGAAATTCTGCATAGTTTGATGTTTGCGTTTGCGTCCATCAACTCTAAACATTTGTGGCCCTAAAAGATCGGCATCTTTCTTAGCAAGAGCAAAAGCGATTAATGAACCCACGTGAATTAACAGGTAATTGCGGTATTCTTCAGGTAAATGTTGAATGGACTTTGCAACTGCGGTTATACCTACTTGAAATTTTGCCGTATCTGAAGTTAAAGAATCAAATGTTTCTTTTTCAATAAAACTATCAAATTCATCAAGATATAAACTGGTCTTATTTAAGTTTTTGACATCCTGAGTGCTTAAGTTTATGGCTGCCTGTTTTAAGCCAGTTACAATTAAACTGCCCAATAAATTGGCATTTTGATCTAATTGACCTTGGGGAATTTTAACCAAGAGAATTTTTTTGTCAGTTATAATTTCGCTAAGATTTATCGTGCCATTGGGATGCGTAAGTATGGGTCTTATTCGTGGATCGCTAAGCATTGGTGTTACCCGGTTTAGGATTGGCTCGACCCAGTTAACCCATTGTTCTGTTCTGGCTAATTTTTTGTATTGACCCCAGGTCTCTAATAGGGTCGCAAATTCAATGTGTTCACGTTTTTTGCGCTCAACCCCTTCTAGCAGGATATCTCTGGTATCATGATCCTGTAATAGTGTAGGTAAATCAGTTAATGTTTTGCCATTAGCTGTAAGCAATAATGCTGAATTACGCAGGATATTTGCCGTCTGGGCATTCCACTGGCTTTGCGATCCTGGTGGTTCACTGTATATAGCTTTAAAGCCATATACAATAGATGAGGCTGCTGCTTGAAGATTGCCATCAGGAGCTAATTCAAGGGGGTTGTATGAATGTTTCTGATTCTTTTGCGTAGGATCTAATAAGATGACTCTTTTGGCAATAGTTTTTCCTTTTTCATGAGAAGCAATCCATTGTGAAATTAAATCAACTAAACCACCGTCTGAATCGATGACGACAACTGCGCGATCTTTGGCTAGAATATCCTGCGTTATGAAATTGGCAACCAACCTGGTTTTACCTTTATTGGCTGTGCCCAGAATTAGTGAGTGAGGGTTTTTGTCACGGATTTTTGGAGTAAAAGCCAATTCTTTAATTTCCCAGAATTTAAAGAATTTCCACTCACAACGTGTTCCTAAAGATAAGCCACCAATTTTATAAGGGGCACTCATTTCTTTTAACATTTTTATATGTTGTGATTTAAACTGGGAAGTAACATAACGTTGTTTTTCAGAAATTTGAATTTTTCCATTTGGCCCAAATAAATGTATCGAATAAAATATTAAAAATACGGCTAATCCTATACCACCAACTGCTGCATAGGTAAAAGAATTAGTTAAATTGTTAAGGGGATTAAAGCCGGTTGACTGAATATGATGGACTTTATTAAAACGGGCATTATCGGTTACCTGATTATTCATTGGCTTAGCTAAAATACCTTCCCACTGTCCAACAACAGTAACCGGATGACCACGCCAGCCATAATTTTGGCGGAAAGTCACATTAAACGAACCTTGAACGTAAAGCGGATTCTGTTCGAAATTGATTAAGCCATCAAAATTTACTGGTTTAAATACTTCTTGACCGTTTACATAATATTTTTTTACGAAATTAATTTTATTAGGAGGCGTAAAAGTTCCAATAATTTCAAAATTGCCATTATTATCGCGACCGTCACCAGCTATTTGATTATTACTTTGTTCTAGATTAAAATAACCTTCACATTTTTGACCTTGAGCTACAGCTACAAATTTCCAGGCTCCACTTAATGAAGGTGTATTATTATTACTCATAATATTAAGGTTGCTGCCAACTGAACCTAATCCGCCAACAATTGAACCAATACCACTTACTAGTTGCCAGAAAATAAACAGGCCAAAAAAGCCGATAATTAATATCGTTGTTAGTGGTAGCGATATTCCTAAAATGTTAATTTGGCGATTGAATAAATTAACATTGTCATTGTCTTCATCTGTATCTAAGCTATCTTTAGCTTTTTTACTTTTTGATTTTGGAGATTTTGCATTGCCTTTAATAATAGTCTTTTCATTATCTTCGCTTTCATCATCATCATCATCAGAACCATTATTGCTTATTTTGTTTTTGGTCGAGAATTTACGTAATTTGTGTTTCGGGGAAATGTTTTCTTCTTCTCCTTCTTCTTCACCGTCATCAGGGATATTTTTAGTGGAGAATTTACGTAATTTAAATTTCGGGGGATCATCATCAGGATCATTTTCGGTGTCATTATAAGTACTTTTTTTCTTGGCAGAAGGTTTACCGGATTTGGCTTTTACAGGGTGATTGTAATCAAAATTTTCATCATCATCGTCTTCTTCGTCATTAGTTTGAGCATGTTTAAGATTGTTTTGGGCTTGTTTTACAAAATTCTTAGGTTTTAAATTATCGGATCGAATAGAAGTTGAAGTTGTATTTAATTCAGCCAAGCTGGGAAAATCATCAAAGCCTTTAGATGTTTCGGGCTTATAATCAGTCTGGGTATTTGTTTTATTGGTATTTGGTGTTTGGGCTTTAGTTGGTGATTCTTGGGGAATAGGATTAAAATCAAAATTTAGTAAATTTAAAGTGTTACTTGAAACGGTATCCTTGGTTTGACTGGTATTATTGTTAGGTTTTGTAGGGGTATCTATGGGAGATTCTTTTTGTTGATCTTGAGCGTCATTGTTTAACTTTGATTGGTTGGTATTGTCGATATTTTGTTTTGGGTCTGAACTTGAATTGTTATTTAACTGACCAAATTCATGTTGCTGTGTTGACTCGTTAACTGACGGATTATTTAACTGACCAAATTCATGTTGCTGTGTTGACTCGTTAACTGACGGATTATTTAACTGGCCAAATTCACGTTGCTGTGTTGACTCGTTAACTGACGGATTATTTAACTGGCCAAATTCATGTTGCTGTGTTGACTCGTTAACTGACGGATTATTTAACTGACCAAATTCACGTTGCTGTGTTGACTCGTTAACTGACGGATTATTTAACTGGCCAAATTCACGTTGCTGTGTTGATTCATTAAGATTATTTTGTGGTAAATCAGATTTTGCTTCATTGGCCGTCAACATGTTATTTAAACTAAGCGTTAAGTCCTCAACTAGTTTTTCCAGAGATGGTTCAGATTTATCATTCTTTACACTGGTTGACGCTACATTATTAGGTATTGGCAATTGACTGGGTTGAAAATTATGAATACTAGGCGAATTGCTCGGCTGAATTGATTTATTAATATCTACTGTTACATTGTTTGGGTAACTCAGGTCATTATCATCTTCAAACAAACTAGGACCATTTAGTGGAGCTATTTGGTCTTTGTTGCGATAGTTTAAGTCATTATCTAAAATATTTTCTTCATTAAATAAAGTTAGAGCTTCTGGTTTTGGTTGATTACGGGTTGGATCCGTATCCGCAATTTGGCTAATACTGTTATTTGTTTCTTGGGTAACGTTTGGATTAGGTTTGTTATTATCAGCTATTAGTTTTTTAAAACGGATATTAGTTAACACTTTTTCGCTTAAGGATAAGTCTAAGGTTAAATTGATATTTAGAGGCTGAAAAATAATTAGTGGACTAGGTAATTCAGTGGCTGAAAATTTTGAAATTATTTCACCACAGTTTAAACATGGTTGACCGCTAACAACTTTAGAATTTCCACAATTATGACAAATATTAAAAACTAACATGTTATTTTTTTACTATTTAGTTGCTGTATATAACTATTTGATACCAAGATTTTAAGAATTTTAAACTTATTGATGGTAATAACACCAAAATAGCTATTCAATGGCAAATATAAAATTATTAACAAAATGTTATATTTAATGTTATAATAGCCACCAGGCATGTTAATGTCAATTTTGTTCACTTAAAATGCACATTTAATATAGGTCAGTTTAGGAAATTCAGGAAATTGGTATAAGATCATCAAATGAGAATCAATTTTAACTTTAAAAACTAGAAATCTGGATTAATATTATCAATGGTAGCAAATGAAGATAATCGACAATCAGCAAAAGCTAACAATGAGTCTGAATCTTTAGCTCAACGCCGCGCTCGGCTTCGAGGTACATTAACTAAACAGGCTGTGTCTTCTGACCCTTTTGGTTTAGCCGTTTTTCCGAGTACAGCTGGAGCTAACGTTAATCAAAATATAGCAGCCAATAATCCTAATAATAATGGTCAAAGCAATAGTAGTCAAGTTGACAATCAGCAAAATGTGTCAAATCAACAAGTTAGTTATAACCAGTCAACTGATTATCCAGCTGAACCAGCAACTTTTAATCAGCTGGAATCCCAAACTAATGAAATTATTGTCAATAACATTTTTGATGATAATTTAGATCCTATGAATAATTATCAAATTGACCATAAGACTCAAAACGTTATTACTGTTAGTCCTGAATTGGCTTTAGATCTAGCTAATAATGAAATTTTTGACCATGAAGAAACTGTTCCCCAAAATCTAACATTTAATAAGGAAACCCCAACATTGTCCAATCATGAAGATTTAGTTTTAGATGACGCAAGTTTGAATTTTAACCTTGAAAGTAATTCAAAAAATGCCAGTGTAAATTCTAATAATGTTTCAACTAAATCAGTTAAGACTAAAAATAAAGGCAATTCAACGGAAAAATCTCCAGAAATTGTTAATAAAGATGAAAAAGAAATCTTCAAAAATGATCCTGGATTAAGTCAAGATACTTTAGCCATAATTCAAAATCTTGATCTTGGCGTCGATGTTTGTGCGACCAATATTGCTCAAATTCATCATATGATTAAGGAGTTTATTGAAACCAAAAGTAATTCTAATGTTAATTCTCTTGGTGAATTAGGTGTTAACCTAACTGTTCTGATTGATTCTTTGGGAGCTGCATTAGAACCACTTCAAGCCGTTGGTGAATTGGTTCCAGCTATATCCGAACTAGTTTCGGCTATTGACTCCAAATTAGATCAAGAACAGTATAATCAGAATAAATTTACCCCTGATGAATTAATTACTAATTTGGCAGATCAATTATCTAATGGTTTAATTGATCCCTGGACATTTAAATGTGCTTATACGTCAATTTTTCCTGATGATCATCCAGCTGACTTATTACATCGGTTAGTTGAACTTTTGGGTACTCAACGTTTGGCCGGAAATTTGTTTCGAGCGGCTTATGATGCAGTTCAATCGACTGGGCCGGTTAATAACTCAGGTCAATTTGAATCAATGCCAAATCCGAAAATACTTAAAGAACTTGATGAATTAAAACAGGCCAATGCTAAGCTTACGGAAAATTTATTATTACAAGAAGAATTGTTAAATGAACAGTTAAATATTCGTGATCAAGAATTAGCTGAAGGCAGTGATGAATTAAGAATCAAATTTGAAGATCTCAATAATAAATTTTCGGAATTAAATAACTCATTTAATGATCAAAGTTCAATACTGGTAGAAAAAGATAGTATTTTACAAAATAAGGACTACGAATTATCGAATAAAACCATGGAAGTTAACCAGCTCAAAGCTCAAATTGAAGAATTAAAGGATCAATATAAGGATATGATAACTAATCTTCAATCAGAATTAAGTAAATCAGCTACTGAATCAGCAAATTTACAACATGAAATTCAAAATTTAAAAGCTAACCCCACCCAAAGTCTTCAGGCTAACATTAAGCCAGTTAAAACTGATAATGTAGTGGCTCAAAATAACCAACCGGCTAAACCGTTATTTAAGCCCGAAAATAAGGCACAAACTATTGAGCCGGGTTTTTTTGATGCTAACCCCGTAGATGAAGATTCACCATCACTGTTTGATAGCGGTCCGGCTCGGCCAATGTTTGACAAGCCAGTTCAGACTGGTTTATTAGAACAAAACAATGTAATTGCCAAACAAACTGTTAATCAAACTCCAAAAATTACTGCTCCAGTTTTAAATCCGAATCAACCGGTAGTTAAGGAAAGTAATCCAGCCTTTGCGCTTAATACTCCTAATCCAACAGTTAACCCTTTAGTATCGCCAGGAGCCTCAACGGCTAATCAAATGCCTAGTTTGGCGCAAGGGAATAAAGCTTCAACTTATGATTTCAGTTATAAAAAAGCCGGAAGTACTACAGTATCTGGAGGGGGGCTTGGTTCTGGTAATTATGGAACTGGTATACGGTCTCAGGTATTTGAGGTTATTGTTCGACAAGCACTCGAAGGACAACCGTGGAAAGAAACCTGTGTTGGCCCAATGACTTTAAATGCGATTTCAGTTGAAGAAGTTGAGGCTGAAGTAGAAAGACGAAAACGCTTATTACAAAAGTAGCCATATTAACTAATTAGTTAACTTGGCTACTTTTATGTTTTAAATTATAATTAAAAATTATTTATTAGCCTTTGCTGCAGCATTTCTGTTTTGAGTATTCTCAATCACTTTCCACTGTGTTTGAATGTCACTTAGTTTACCCATATAAGTCATAATTATTTGATCAGGAAGGGTGTTAAATAATTGGATAAATGTGTAGTAAATGACTCCAATACCTGCCATGCAACATATTACTACTAAAGATCGCGTAAATCTTGCCTGGCTATCAATTTTATTGCTTAAATCAGTTAAAGCTTTGTTTAAATCGTTACCTTCCATTTAATTCAACCTCTTGAAAAATAAATTTGCATTACTAAAGGATGATTATAACCTTTAATTTTCTGATAAAACATGCTTGACAAATAATTGATACTTAATCAATCTTAACTTTGTTTAGGTGTTACCTGTTTAAGCCTTTTCCAATCAGAGAATCTATTAGTTCGAGTTATTATGCTTCGATCTACTGACAATTTTTAGTTTAGCCATATTTAACTTAAATCAAGTTCCTTTATCGCCTTTGCTAGGTAAGTCAAGTCATCATTTAATAAAGTCGCAAAGTCAATTATATATTGATTGTGTTGAATTTGGCCAATTATGGCTGGTTTGCTTAAGCGAAAAAACTTATTAAGAGAATTAGCGGTAAGGTTTTTCATTGACTCAATAATTAATCCGTAACTATCAAGTTTAAGGTCGCTTATACTACCACCACCTAGAATTGCTTGCGTTTCAATAGGTCTAAGTATTAGCGAGTTAATTTCAGGTTTGAGCCAATTGATAAAATTCTGTACTGTTGACTTTAAATTGGTTTTGTCGATATTTAAGACTTTTAAACCCGGAAACTCATCAAAGGATTCTTGTTTAAGGTAAAGTTGCAGGCATTTTTCTAAAATCATAATTGATACTTTGTCTAGCCGCAAAGAACGGTAAAGTGGGTTAATCCTAAGTTTGTTTATGTATTTCTCCTTACCTAAAATAATTCCGGCTTGTAAACTACCTAGTAGTTTGTCTGCAGAAAAGCAGAGCAGGTCAAGATGTTGGAGCATTTTAGCGTTGATGATAAAGTCATTGATTGGCATTGTTTGTTTAACGTCTAAATAGCCTTCAAAAATACCACTACCAAGATCATAGACTAAAGGAATTTTACGTTTTAGTTGATTAATACTTAACAAATCAACATCCTGGGTAAAACCTAAAACCTTAAAGTTAGATTTGTGGCATTTTAAAATTAAGCCAGTTTCATTGTTTAAAGCTTTTTCATAGTCAGTAATTTTAGTCTTATTCGTACTGCCAATTTCTTTTAAAATCCCACCGGAAGCCTCAATAATGTCGGGTAAGCGAAAATTGCCACCAATTTCGACTAATTCCCCTCGGGAAATAATTACATCTTTATTAAGCGAAAATGTGTTAATAATTAGGGTAAGTGCTGCAGCATTATTATTCACAATAAGACAACTTTGGGCATCGGTTAAAAATTTCAATAAATTTTCAGCATTATGGGTTCGTTCAATTCTTTTACCAGATTCGATATCTACTTCTAAATCAAGGTAGGCGTTTAGGTTTTGACTTAGATATTCAACAACGGTTTGGGGTATTGGGGAACGGCCTAAATTAGTATTTAAAATTACCCCACTGCCATTTATCACCCTTTTAATATTATAATTAGTTAATTTTTCGACGTCTTTTAAAACCCCGGTAATGATTTTTTTTGTCAATAGCGATCTTTCATTCTTGTCAACAGCTAAATTAAGACTGTCCTTAGATGTTTCTTTTAAAATGTTAATTTGTTGTCGAATTAATTTAGCTAAGAGGTTTTGCTTTAATTTGCCCGATAATTGAGGGTGATTTAACAGTGAATTAATATCAGGAATATTACGCATTGGTTTATACTGACAACGATGTTAGCTAAAATTAAAAAATAAATTATTTGTTTTAAGAAAGCTTATTGAAGGTATGTATTTATTAGCTATCTTATTATAAGCTATATATAGCATAACCCTAAAATTTTTAATTGGATTAATTCATGGCAAAAAACTTAAGATCAACAAAATTTCTATATCAAGATAAAAACTGGCTAATGCAAAAATATGTCAAGGATAAATTAAGCACTGTGGAAATCGCTCGATCTTATCGTGATGAAGAAGGGATGTGGTGTGACCCAAATACTATTTCGCGCTGGCTTAAAAAACATAATATCCCGATGCGTTCATTAGCCGAAGCTCAACAAAACAGGCATTTTATTAACGCGGCGGTTAAGAAAAAAACAGCTGAATAAAGCTGATAATTAAAATAAAACACCACCCATCATAAACATCGAACACAAATAAAATATTATGGCTCGGCCATAGCTTAGATAAAAGATGCAGTATAATGCAAAGCAAATAGCCGAATTTAAAAAATAGACTTCACGATGCCTTAATGCTACCATTGTTAAAATGATACAAGTTGATAGAGGCATACCAAAAAATAGGATATCTATTAACATTAAATCTTAAAATAATTATTTCCAACTTTTAATACTTAATTTATTTTATACATTATTTTCTGATGAAGCGAAACCGCAATAATACGCAAAACAATTTTATCTCACCAGGTATGGATAGTGAATATGAAAATTTAGCCAATATAATTTATGGCAAAAATCCAGTTTGGGAGTATTTATCGAGATTAAACGCTGAAGAAAACGAACTCGAACAAACTGTACCTAGCGATGACAAACGCTGGCGGATTTCGAAAATTTTCATGGCCAATGATATGGCTAATGATGCTAAATTAAAGGCTATAAAACACATGGCAGTTAAATTGGGTATTATTGTTCAGGATTGTTCAAAATTTAAACTTGAGCGAATGATCCAAAGTAAGGATAATCATCAAGGTGTTGTAGCTCAGTTAACGACGATTAATGCGGTTGAATTTAGTGATTTTTTTGCTGACTTAAGTAAGTCTAATCCACGAAATCAGTCAGCCAACCCGGCCAGTTGCGTTCTAGTACTTGATGGTATTGAAGATCCGCGCAATCTGGGAGCTATTATCCGAACGGCTGAGGCCGTCAAAGCTTTAGCGGTAATTGTGCCCAAACGTCGGACTGCTACAATTAATGCAATTTCCATTAAGGCTAGTAGTGGTGCTATGGCTTATTTCCCGATTATCGAGGTTGTTAATTTAGTCCGCAGTCTCAAAGAGTTGAAAAAGCTTGGTTATTGGATAACTGGGCTAGATGCTAGTGCTCAAGAAAATTTATATGAAGCTAAACTGGCCTATCCTATGGTCTTAGTCTTAGGTGCTGAAGGCAGTGGAATTTCCCGCCTGGTTAAAGAAGAATGTGATTTTATGATTAAGATTCCCATGCTTGGTAAAACTGAGTCATTAAATGTTTCAGTAGCTGCCTCGATAATTTTATATGAAATTTATCGTCAAGCTTATGTAAATTAGTGAAATCGACCTGTAAGTTACAAGTAGTAATTAGGATAGCCTTAATTTGATTTTGTTAACCAATGACTACAGCTGTCGCTTTCGCTATCAAAATAATAATAATCAGGATAGATTTAATTTGATTTTGGTAAATTAAAACGAGATCTTAGATTAAGCACGCAGTTAGTAGATATGCTAATTTAAGCGCGTGGGTGGTATAAATTATGAATTCTTTTCAGGCGATCCAATGACACATGAGTGTATATTTGCGTGGTACTAATTGAAGCATGTCCTAAAAGGTCTTGAACTACCCGTAAATCGGCTCCACCTTCAAGTAAATGTGTGGCAAATGAATGTCTTAAGGTATGGGGTGATACCACCTTTGACAACTTGGCCAATTTGCTGTATTTCTTGATTAAACGCTCAATACTTCTGGTTGTAAGTTTATTGCCATATTTGTTGACAAATAATGCTGTCTGAGCAGGGTTTTGTAACAGTCGAGGGCGCAAACAAGTAAGATATTTTTCCAGACTTTGTTTGGCCTCATTCGTTAGTAAGACAAGTCTTTCTTTTGCGCCTTTGCCAAATACAATAAGTTCTAGTTGTGATTTGTTATAATCAGTAACTTTTAAATTGACTAATTCACTAACCCGAATTCCTGAAGCGTAAAGAACTTCAATAAGTGCTTGGTCCCTTAAGCCAAATTCTTCTTTCTCACAGGCTTTTATTAGTTTGTCAATTTCATTTTTATTTAAAAGTAATGGTAATTTTCGGTTTAATTTAGGCGTCTTAATTTCTTTAAAGATGTTATGGGCTAGTTTTTTGCCTCGAACTAAATAATTAAAATAATTTTTTAATGAAGATAATTTGCGGGCATAACTTGATTTGCCGTAATTTTGCCGCAATTGATTTAAATACATTCTAATGTCATTAATCGTTAAATTAGCCAAATTGCTCGTATAAAAATTTTCATTATCGATAGTGTCAGTAAAGTTGGGATAGGTAAAGTTGATAAAATCAATTACGTCATGACAATAGGCCGTAACGGTTTTATCAGAATAATTACGTTCATATAGTAAATATGCTGAAAATTCAGATAATAAATTATGGTAATGGGATTTTGTAATTATATTTAAAACCTTTTGAAAATTTATCAGAATAAGTTAGCCGGATTAATATTAATACAATTTAATGTATTCTGTCAAAATTTTTTCGGCGCTAAATTCTTTAAATTTTATAAATAATTTAATAATGGCGGGCAGGTAGCAGGTAGCAGGTAGCAGGTAGCAGGTAGCAGGTAGCAGGTAGCAGGTAGCAGGTAGCAGGTAGCAGGTAGATAGATGGGAATTAAACCTAGACAATGCTGTAGCTTTTAATAATGGCGGGGATAGATGGGAATTGAACCCATCCTGGAATTTTTGTTCCAACATCGATTTTGAAGACCGAGCCTTACACCAGTAAAGAGCTATCCCCATAAAAACAATACAATTAATACGAAAGCAAAAAAAATTACTATCTATTTAACAATATATAAATATTTTAACGCAAATGTTAAATTGTGTTGTTCATATATTTAATAATTATTTAGAATAAAATCCTTATATTTATTGAATATACAGATTCTGAGAAAAAATTTATCTAATAAATGTCAACATACCTATGTCAAAAGCCCAAATCTTTATAAAAAGGATTTAGAATTAATAATCCATATGTTTGTATCTATTTCAATTTGCATACCAACACCAAGGGCATGATTAGCTAGCTGTTTGTTCATAGGGGATATCAATGACATCAAAATTAATCGAGCGCGTCCGAACCTTTGGGGTCGGCAGTACTCATATTGCAGATCTTCCAGATTTAGCTGAAATTCAAAAAAGTTCGTATCAGTGGTTTGTTCGTGAAGGTTTAGGTGAAGAACTTAAGGCCTTTAGTCCAATTAAAGATTATACAGGACGATTAGAATTACATTTTTTACCTTCTTATTCATTTGATGAACATACTGAGCCCAACAAGCCTAAGACAGCTGAAGAGGCTAGGATAATGGAGTCTAGCTTTACCAAAAAGCTACGAATTCAAATGCGTTTAGTCAACCGTGAAATTGGTGATATTAAGGAACAGGAAATTTATGTAGGCGATATTCCGATGATGACGGATCGCGGTACCTTTATTATTAATGGAGCTGAACGGGTTGTAGTTAGTCAGATTGTCCGTAGTCCAGGGATTTATTACAAACGTGAAATTGATCAAAATGGTAAACGAACGTTTTCGGCTACTTTGATTCCTAATCGAGGTGCTTGGCTTAAATTTGAAACTGATACTAATGATGTTATTTATGTCAAAATCGATAAAAATCGTAAACTTCCAGCAACTACTCTTTTAAGGGCTTTAGGCTACACTGATTCAGAAATGGAAGGGATGTTTAGACATCATGAATTTCTGAAAAAAACCTTTGACAAGGATTCAACTAAAACTAGAGATGATTCATTAATTGAAGTCTATCGCAAATTACGACCAGGGGATCCACCTTCAGTAGCTGGCGGTCAAAGTATAATTGATAGTCGTTTCTTTGATGATAAGCGCTATGATTTAGGCAAAGTTGGCCGCTATAAAATGAATAAAAAACTCGGGCTAAATATTTCCGAAACTACCCGAACTTTAACTCGTGAAGACATTGTTGCTTCAATCGATTATTTAATAGGTTTAAACTATGACGAAGGTCAAGTTGACGACATTGATCATTTAGGCAATCGTCGGATCCGTTGCGTGGGTGAATTATTACAAAATCAGTTTAGAGTAGGTTTATCTCGTCTAGAACGTATTGTGCGTGAACGGATGACTTTACAGGATGCCGATTCGCTTACACCAGCTAATTTGCTGAATACAAAACCACTGGTAGCAGCAATTCGAGAATTTTTTGGTTCTTCCCAGTTATCACAATTCATGGATCAAACTAATCCTTTGGCTGAATTGACCCATAAACGAAGACTATCAGCTTTGGGACCAGGTGGGTTGTCTCGCGAAAGAGCTGGTTTTGCTGTTCGCGATATTCATCCATCCCATTATGGTCGCATTTGTCCGGTGGAAACGCCAGAAGGCCCAAATGCCGGTTTAATTGGTTCACTGGCTACCCATGCCAGGGTTAATGAGTATGGTTTTATTGAAACACCATATCATCGAGTTATTAATGGAATTGTTGGTAAAGAAGTTGAATATTTAACTGCTGATGAAGAAGATAATTATAGGGTAGCTCCTGGTGATGTAACGGTTGACAAAGATGGTAAATTTTTGACTCCATTAGTACCAGTTCGTTATAAAGCTGAATTTATTGAAGCCCCACCAGATCAAGTTGATTATGTAGGGGTAAGTCCGATTCAGATTATTTCTGTTGGAACTGCACTTATTCCTTTCTTGGAACATGATGATGCCAATAGAGCGCTTATGGGATCGAACATGCAACGGCAGTCAGTGCCATTGGTGCGCACTGAACGTCCTCTTGTTGCTACTGGTATTGAACGACATGCTGCTCGAGATTCTGGGATGGTTTTACTTTCTAAAACCAAAGGTATTGTTGAATATGTTTCAGCTACCACGATTCATATTCGTAATGATGAAGGTCATTTGATTAGATATAATTTATCTAAATTTCAGCGATCTAACCAAGACACCTGTTTAAATCAAAAACCTTTTGTTGAAGTAGGCCAGGCAGTAGTCCCTGGGCAAATTATCGCCGATGGAGCTGCTACTAATAGTGGTGAATTAGCGGTTGGGCGTAATCTGCTTGTAGCTTTTATGCCTTGGGAAGGGTACAATTTTGAAGACGCAATTTTGATTAGTCGTAGATTGGTTTATGATGACATCTTAACTTCAATCCATATTGAAAAACTTGAAAGTGATGCTCGATCAACAAAATTAGGACCCGAAGAAATTACCCGTGAAGTTCCTAATGTGTCAGAAGAATCTTTACGCCATCTTGATGAAAATGGTATCGTTCGAATTGGATCTAGGGTTTATCCTGATGATATTCTGGTTGGTAAAATAACACCAAAAGGCGAATCTGAACATCCGCCTGAAGAAAAGTTACTGCGGGCAATTTTTGGTGAAAAAGCTCGTGACGTTAGAGACAATTCTTTACGTGTACCCCATGGTGAAGGTGGCAGAGTCGTTGATGTTAAGGTCTTTGATCGTGACAAAGGTGATGAATTGCCCCCCGTATCCAATAAAGTAGTGCGCGTATATGTCGCCCAAAAACGTAAGGTAAGTGTGGGAGATAAGGTTGCTGGTCGTCATGGTAACAAAGGGATTGTGGCAAGAATTCTACCAGTTGAAGATATGCCATTTTTACCTGACGGTAGTCCGGTGGATATTGTTTTAAATCCTCTGGGTGTACCAAGTCGGATGAACGTCGGACAGACTTTTGAAACTTTGCTTGGTTTGGCTGCTATGCTTACCGGGCGGATTTACGAAGTGCCACCATTTGATGAAATGTATGATAAGGAAGCTTCAACTAAATTCGTTCATGGCGAAGTTAAAACTGGCAAGGAAATGAATGATATCGAATGGATTGGTGATGATGGTAAAGTAACCCTTTATGATGGTCGAACTGGCGAAAGCTTTGATTATCCAGTATCGGTTGGTAAAATTTACATGATGAAATTAGTCCATTTAGTTGATGATAAAATTCATGCTCGTTCTACTGGTCCTTATTCGCTCGTTACGCAACAACCACTTGGTGGTAAGGCTCAGTTTGGCGGTCAACGTCTAGGAGAAATGGAATGTTGGGCTTTAGAAGCTTTTGGTTCGGCCTATTCGCTTCAAGAAATGCTGACTATTAAATCCGATGATGTTAATGGTCGATCTCGAGCTTATGAATCCATTGTCAAAGGGGAAAATCTGCGTCGACCTGGAATACCAGAATCTTTTAAGGTTTTGGTTCGCGAATTGCAGTCCATTGGTCTAGATGTGACGGTAGCTAAAAAATCTAAAGATGGTACTGAAGTTGAAGTCGATTTAATGGTTGAGGTGGAAGAGGTTAAAACCAGAGCACCGAAACGTTTAAGTCCGTTTGGCGAAATTGGCCTGGATTCAGAAATTGCTAACCTGGGTTTAAAATCGTTGGGGTCCGTTGAAGGTAGCCCAAGTGATTTTGTTGGCTTTGAACTAGTGGGTGGAGCAATTGAAGAGGGTGATACCGACTTGATTGTTGATGAAGATGAAGTTGATCTGGGCTTATCGATTGTCGAAGCCAGTGATTTGCTTGATAATAATGATTTAAATACCCCGGTTGATGATGAAACACCAGCTGGTGAACTCGAAGAAGAAGTCGACATTCCTTTAAGTGAATTAATTTCACCTTTGGATGAAGAACCTGTTCCGGCTGATGTATTTGAAGAAATTTAACCTGTTATTTAACTCATTTTAACTATGACTGTATCACTAAAATTATTAATTTATAAAAATTTGGAGGTCTAATTTTCATGGCAACCAGTATTGATCGTTTTGATTATATTAAAATTGGTATTGCATCCCCCGAAAGAGTATTAAGCTGGTCCAAAGGGGAAGTTACTAAGCCTGAAACCATTAATTACCGTACCTTAAAGGCGGAAAAAGATGGTTTGTTTTGCGAACGTATTTTTGGCCCATCTAAGGACTGGGAATGTTATTGTGGTAAATACAAGCGAGTCCGCCATCGTGGTATTACCTGTGAACGCTGCGGTGTGGAAGTTACTGATAGTAAAGTCAGACGGCATCGTATGGGGCATATCAAACTGGCAGCTCCGGTTAGTCATATCTGGTTTCTTAAAGGAATTCCTAGTTATATTGGCTTACTGCTAGATATTCCACTTAAGGATCTTGAACAAGTTGTCTATTTTAATGCCTACATTGTTACCGACCCGGGTAATAGTCCTGATTTGCAAAAATATCAGCTAATTAGTGAAGAAGAGTATTTAAAATTATCTGATGATCCTAACCTCCAATTTGACTTAGGTATTGGCGCTGAAGCAATTAAACAATTGTTGCATGAATTGGCTAAGCCGGTTTATGAACGTGCGGAAAATCTGATGGATAGAGGTAAAGTAGTAGCCTTACCTGGTTTAAAAGATTTATCGATACAATTAAGGGAAGAATTAGCTCAAGCTGGTGGCTCACAACAAAAACGCGCGAAGATAATTAAACGGCTGCGTCTGGTTGAATCATTAACTAATTCGCTTACCGATCCTACTTGGATGATTATGGAAATATTACCAGTTACGCCACCGGATTTACGCCCTATGGTTCAATTGGATGGGGGCAGATTTGCGACATCTGATCTTAATGATTTATACCGCCGCGTAATTAACCGTAATAATCGCTTGGCACGTTTAATTGAAATGGGAGCTCCGGAAATTATTGTCCGTAATGAAAAACGAATGCTACAAGAGGCTGTTGATGCCTTAATTGACAATGGTCGGCGTGGTCGCGTAGTTGTTGGACCTAATAATCGCCCTTTGAAATCACTTTCTAATATTATTGAAGGTAAACAAGGTCGTTTCCGCCAAAATCTTTTAGGAAAACGGGTTGATTATTCAGGTCGATCAGTTATTGTGGTTGGCCCAAGTCTAAAATTACATCAATGCGGTTTACCTCGAGAAATGGCTTTAGAACTCTTTAAGCCATTTGTGATTAATAAATTAATTGAACGTCAAATTGTCCAGAATATTAAATCAGCTAAAAAGCAGATTGAACGAGGTCATGAATTGGTGTGGGCGGTTCTTGAAGAAGTTATTCAAGGCCATCCTGTATTGCTTAATCGAGCACCTACACTGCATAGACTAGGTATTCAGGCCTTTGAACCGGTTTTAGTTGAAGGTCGAGCTATTCAGCTTCACCCCTTGGTTTGTGCGGCCTTTAATGCTGACTTTGATGGTGACCAAATGGCAGTGCACGTCCCCTTATCGGTTGAAGCTCAGGCTGAAGCCCATATGTTAATGCTGGCTTCAAATAATGTTTTATTACCAGCAACCGGTAAGCCAACCATTACCCCATCTCAAGATATGGTTTTAGGCTTGTATTATTTAACTATTGAAAAACCTGAATCCGCTAACCCCCAAGTCTGTAAAGGCGCTGGCATGCGTTTTGTTAGCTTAGCTGATGCTCGCTCGGCTTTTGATGCTGGTGTATTAAGTTTACATGCCAAGATTAAAGTGCGTGATAGTGACGGGCAAATGATTGAAACCACCACAGGTAGAGTTCTTTTTAATGAAGTGGTGCGAGCCGCATTATTAGGATAACTTTGTTCTTAAAGCAAAAATTAACGTTTTAAACTACATTTTGAAGGATAAATAAAATGGTATCAACTAAAGAAAGTAAACAACATATACCCTTTATTAATAAAATTATGAGCAAAAAAGAATTAGGCTCATTTCTAGCGGAAGTATATGAAAAATTTGGTACGGCTCGAACCCAGGAATTAGCTAATTCCCTTAAAGACCTTGGTTTCCATTATGCAACCCAGGCTGGAGTTACGGTATCGATTGATGACTTGGATGTACCAAAAAGTAAGAAAGGCTTAATTTCAGCAGCTGAAAAAGTTGTTGAAGCAGCGCAAAAACGTTATGAATTAGGCGAAATTACGGCTGTTGAACGTTATAATAAAGTAATTGATACCTGGTCAGCAACAACCGATCAGTTGACTAAAGATGTTGTCGATAATTTTGACCGTTTAAATCCAGTATATATGATGGCCTTTTCGGGTGCTCGAGGAAATTTATCCCAAGTGCGTCAGTTAGTTGGTATGCGCGGACTGATGGCTGATTCACAGGGTAAGATTATCCATTTGCCCATTAAAACCAATTTCCGTGAAGGGTTAAATGTGACTGAATACATTATTTCTAGTTATGGAGCTAGAAAAGGATTGGTCGACACGGCACTTAAAACTGCTGATAGTGGTTACTTGACCCGTCGATTAGTTGATGTTGCCCAGGATGTTATTATTAAAGATAAAGACTGCCGTACCACTAAATTTATTAGTGTTAAGCCAATTATGGAAGGTGACAAGGCCGTTGTGAAATTATCCGAAAGAGCCTATGGAAGAACTTTGGCTTGTGACATTATCCACCCCGAAACAGGTGAGACTATTGCTACTGCTGGTACTTTAATTAACCGAATTCTATCAATTAGTCTTGATACCCTTCTTAAAAGTAAGCCGGAAGTTATGGTACGATCTGCGCTTACCTGCGACAGTCAGTGGGGGGTATGTCAAAAATGCTATGGCTGGTCAATGACGGCCAATCGATTGGTCGATATTGGTGAAGCTATTGGTATTATTGCCGCTCAGTCGATTGGTGAGCCTGGTACTCAGTTAACGATGAGAACTTTCCATACTGGTGGAGCTGTGGCTAGTGGCGGTGGTCGTAATCAGATTAAGGCTCCAGCTAACGGGACTTTAAGTTATAAAATACCGAGTCGATCCTTTCGAACTGCTTATGGTGACGTAGTTGAACAGACCACGAAAGAAGGTACGGTTAAATTATTAAATGAAACTAAAGAAGAAACTATTAATGTTCCGGTTGGTAGTTTGATGTTATTAAAATCTGGTACTAAAGTGGAAAGCGGTGAAATTATTGCTGAATTTGATACTCCCGGAGCTAAAAAGAATTTGACTGAAAGAGCTACCCAGGATATTACTGCTGATATTTCTGGTCGAATTTTATTTCAAAGTTTTACCGCTGATGAAAAACGCGATCGTCAAGGTAATATATCGCGAACTGCTAACAAAAGTGGCATAATTTGGGTACTAGAAGGTGACGTTTACAATTTACCAACTGGAGCTAAATTAACCGTTAAAGATGATCAAGACGTAAAAATTGGTGATGTTTTAGCTGAAATCACTATTACCGTAGAACATGGTGGCCAAGTTCGTTTTGGTTCAGAAATTGAAACGGAAACGGTTAAAGTTAACGGTAAGGCTACTCAGAAAGTGGTTAAAGGCAAAGAAATTAACGTCGTTACCGCAAGTGTTGGTGCTAACAATGCTGAGTTAGAAGTAGGTAAGCAAGGCCCAGTTTGGAAAGTAAAAAAATCCGAAGAAACTTATATTGTTAAAGTTGCTAATGATGAAATTGTCGAAAATGGAAAAATTGTTGCTGAATTAGTTGATGATGGATCAACAGCTGTAACTAGTGGTGGCGAAATATTTTATGATGGTGTGGAAATTGACGATCGTCGTATTATAACTAAGCCAGGAAATTTACTCTTTGTTCCTGAAGAAGTTCATTTCGTATCTAAAGATATAAGTTTAAAAATGTCTGAAACTGGAGATATAGTAACGGCTGGACAGGAAATTGTTAAAGATGTGTTTGCGCACATGGATGGTGTTGTTGAAATCATTGCTGATAATGATATTGTTCACGAAGTAATCATTAGACCTGGTGAACCCATCTTTATTAATGATCCTTATGATATTAAGGTAAATGATGGTCAGTTAGTTGAAGTGGGCCAGGAAATTATAACGGATATGATAGCTAACGAAAGGAAAGTTGCTAATATCATCCAGAAGGAAGATGGTTCAATGATCTTGGTATTAAGGCCAGTTCAGGAATACTTTATTAGTCCTAAAGAAACTAAATTTAAACATGATGCCACCGATGAAAAAATTTCCTTACGACCAGTAACGCAATTATTGTACAAGGATCGCGAAAAAGTTCGCAAATTCCATGGCTGCGAACTTACGCGTACGTCATTAGTTTTAAATATGCAAGGCTATCTTGCTAATTTAAAAGGTATTGTGGAAATTGATGATGAATTAAGAATTGTTGTCCAGGAAAATGTATTACTTAGACGTGACAGTGATTTGAATATTACTCTACTTAAAGTTGAAGATGGCCAGGTAATTGATTCGGGCAGTCCCATTGCGATTACGCAAGTGCTGACCAAAACAGCTGCCCGTGTGCAACTGTCCAAATCAGATGAGCGTCGTATTCTACTGATTACCCCGGATCAACAGGTTAAACATAGTATTAAGGGTAATACTAGTTTGCAGAAAAATGATTTAGTCAGAAAAGGTGATACGGTTGACAAGCAAGTCAAAGCAAATGTGTCTGGTCAAATTGTAAGCATTGAAGATAATGAAGTTACAATTCGTCGGGGTCGACCTTACCTGATATCAGCTAATGCTCAATTGCAATGCGAAGATGCAGCTTTGGTGCAACGTGGTGATTTATTAGCTACACTGCTTTATGAGCGTCAGAAAACTGGTGATATCGTCCAAGGGTTACCACGGGTTGAAGAGCTTTTAGAAGCCAGAAAACCTAAAGAATCGGCAATTTTAGCTGAACGTAGTGGTAAGGTTAAAATTGTCCAAGAAGATAATACCAATAAATTATTTATTGTCTATGCGGATGATTCTCAAGAAGAGATATTGATACCACCAGGTCTGAATATTGTCGTTGAACATGGCGAAATGATTGAAGCTGGTGAATCTTTAACTGATGGACCACCTAATCCGCATGATATTTTACGTTTAAAAGGTGTTAAAGCCTGTCAGAAATTCCTTGTCGACGAGGTTCAGTCTGTGTATCGATCTCAAGGTGTGGAAATTGCCGATAAACATATTGAGGTTATTGTTAAGCAAATGACGCGAAAGATAAGAGTTGATGAGCCGGGCGATTCAATTCTGTTACCTGGAGAATTATTAGAAAGGTATTATATTGATGCGGAAAATGATAAACTTAAACAAGCTGGTATGATTGATACAACTTATAATGATGTTTTACTGGGAATAACTAAAGCTAGTTTAAATACCGAAAGCTTTATTTCAGCAGCTTCTTTCCAGGAAACCACCCGTATTTTAACCGAAGCCGCTGTTGAAGGTAAAAAAGACTGGTTGCGTGGGCTTAAGGAAAATGTTATCATTGGTCGATTAATACCCGCTGGAACGGGGTTCTTTGCTCATACTTTGCCTAGCGACGAGGAAGAAGCGGTCGAAGATATATATCCACCAATTGGTGAAGGTGTATAACCAAATTTCCGTAATCTAAGGAAAAAGACTATCATAATTATGCCTTGTGATAGTCTTTTTTTATTACTGCAAATGGGTTTTAATTGTCCGTTTAAAACTTTTTTCTACCCTGATTAATATATTGTGGTAGTTTTATGTTATCTTAATATTGTGTGTGCGTTAAACTTATTTTTGATGCGATGGCATAAAAAATAAGTTAAGGGTTTGCGATTAGGATTACATTTTTGATCTAATAATAAATGTAGTAATAAAGACATGGATATTCCGGTGCGATAGGGTCTGAATTTGGGGTTTCGGCAGGAGATATAGAATAGGGCTAAAAGTTCAAACGAATGTAAGGGTAAAAATAATTTTCCGGAATAATTTTCATGACAAGCTTCGGAAAATTTATCCCATTTAAATTTCCAGCCATGAGCTTTAACATAATCCACAATATGGTCTAAATCAATGAGAAAACCAATTAAAAAGCTCGCTGTAGCGGCTTTTTTGGAGCGGAATTGCCAGTAATTTGCTAAACTTACGCCTAATGATGTAATAATATGTCCGGATGTGCGCATAGGTAACCTGTAAATTTAAGTTTTGCTAATATATATTTTTTGTACCCAAAAAATTGTATTTGCATTAAAATTAATATTAAAAGTAAAATTAATTCTTAAGGAATGACATGAAAATTAAACTAACTACTTCTATATTGGCATTGTCGCTTGTGTTTTGTCAAGGGTCTGGTTTTACGCAAACGAAAGGACCGACAACTGATCAAAAAGCAATTAATGCTTATAATTTAGGCTTAAATGCTTATAATATGGGTTCGCCAGAATCAGCCATAATTTTCTTTCGGCGGGCAACTGATTTAAACCCGGATTTAGCTGACGCTCATTATAATTTAGGAGTTTTGTATGCCAGTGAGAAACGTTATAATGAAGCTAGCGAAAGCTTTCAAAAAGTGCTTAAAGTTAAGCCCAATGATCCTGATGCTAGTTTTGAATTAGGTAAAGTATATATGGAATTAGGCAAATACGATTTGGCTAAACAAGCATTAATGAATATTTCACCTAATAATGATCATTTTGTAAACGCCCAAAAGCAAATTGAAGTAATTGACAGTAAATTAAGTAAGGCTAGTAATAATCAACCCTTAACAACAGATAATTCAAATCCAACAAACACTAACCAGATTGATAACAACAGTCAAACTGCTAATTCAAATAATTCAGGTGCTATATCCAACCCCATGGATAATACCAATAACCCAAATAGTTTAGCAAACTCTAGTAATACAGCTGCTGTCAACAGTGCAAGTAATTTAGCCAGTATAAAAGTTATTGCTAAAGGGTTTAATTCGCCATCGGGCATAGCAAAAGATAGTAAAGGTAATCTTTATGTGGCAAATTTTCAAAGCAATACAATTGATCGAATATCCAGTGATGGACGTCGTATAGTTTTTGTCAGCAGTAATTTAAATGGCCCGTTAGGAATGGCCTGTGATAATCAAGGCAATATTTATATAGCTAACTATAATTCTGGTACAGTTTTAAAAATTGATTCTACTGGCAAACAGACTTTAATTGCTAAAGATTTAAAAAATCCATATTATTTAACTTTGGACAATAATAAAAATCTTTATATAACTGAACATAAATCTAATGCGGTAGTTATGTTAAAAATTAATGAAGCTAATAACGAATTATCGAATCAGGCGCCATTACCATAAGGTAATTTTAGGTAAAACAATTTTTTGAACTGATAATTCTGTTGATTAAGCAAAAGTGCTTAGGTTAGTTAAATTTATAATATATTACTGATTAAACTGTTTATTTAATTCTTTAGTAAGCAAAAATAAACTGCCTTCAACGGCAGCCCCGGTTCCAAGTGTTAAAGCCGTTTTGGCTAAAAAGGTTTCGGGTGTGAAGGCGGCTTGAAGTGCTAAAGCGGCATAAGCCGTTGGAACTAAGCCAAACAGTCCAACCGTTGTTTTAGTAGGGTGATTGCGGGCATAATTGACTAATTCATTACCGGTATCTTTTAAACTATCAAGGTCAATCAGATTTTGAGTTGCTGTGGTAAATTGATTAAATTTAGCGCAATTCATTACATTTTCAGCTTTAGCAGTTAGGTTATTGGTTGAATTGGCCGATAATGTATAGACTTCAGACAGTAAAGTTTTAGACAGATTAGTCACTTTCTGAGTAGTGTTATTTTCAATTTTAGTAAAAGTGTTGTCCATTTGTTAATACCTGTAAAACTGTACAGGCATTTTAATACTTTATATGGGCTTATTTCAATGGGGTAAATACGCAAAATTAGCTTAAATCTTATATGAGGAAGCTAATGAGCAAATTAGGCAGTCGGAATTATTAATTATAAAAAGACAGTCTTATAAGTCTTGAATTAAAATCGTCAATACTTAATTTAATCATAAAAACGTTGAATATTTATTTAATCCAGGAAAATATTTTGGTTAATAAATTTTGGTTTACTGGTGATTCCAGATCAGTATTTTTAAGGGAATTAATGCCTGCCAAATTGCGTTTATTCATTTTACGAAAGCCTATAGATACATTAAAATAAATTGGCTTTTGAATTTTATCGGCAAATTCATGTCTTAAGACAAGATAATAAGTGATATTTTCTTTAATCCAATAAGCTAGTTTAATTGTTTTAATACTATCGCCATTTAAGGCTTTGCCGGAGCTCCAGGATGGCATTGAGACTAAATCTTTATTTTTATAACTTTGGGTATCCACGGCACAGTTAAAATCAGCTTTGCCTAAAATAATACTGATGCTATCAAAGGCATTTTTAAAACTGTGTTTAGTCCTAATGTCAACATCAGTTACGTGCCGCGATGCTGAATCCAGAATATGTTCAGCTGAATCCATATTAACACTATCAGCTTGAAGCTTAGCAATTATATTAGAAATATTCATAAATTTAGTAAGTTAAATATAAAAAATAGATTTGACCCTAATACTTAATATAACAAAGACCGGAGAATATTACAATGTAGTTGATTTTGTTAACTATGGTTTTACTGATAATAGTCTAGGGAAAACAATTTAATACAATTGCCTAAACTTAATAAATAAAGATTAAATTTTGGCAAATTAATTTATTTAAGGTTTATTGGCTAAATTTTTGGGGTATTTTATTATTACCGGTTGAGAGAGTTCAGCAGCCTCATAAAAATAAATTTCTAAGAGGGCACCTCCAACCGGTTTTGATATTATTTGTACTATTGGTTTTAGTGAATAAATTTAGGTTATTGTTTAAACTTTAATTTATTGGCTATTCAATGATTTGGTTTAATTATTCATTTTCTTTTTGATATATTAGGCGGTCAATGATTTGGTTATTACTAAGGGCATTGGTTATTTCATTGACGTCAGTAAGTTTGACTTGACTATACCAGACATTGTCTGGATATAAAACCATAATTGGACCATGGCCGCATTGCCCAAGACAGCCTGCGCGATTAACACGAATCTCATTCTGGTCACATTTGGCATAGACATTTTGCTTTAAATTTTCAAAAATTAAGGTTGCGTCGGTTTGCGCACAAGTTTTACCAAAGGTACAGACAAATAGATGTTTCTTGAAAATAGACATAGTAAGACCTTAAAAAATTAATTAAACTATAAAATTTAGACACGTTTACCGAAATTAGCTTAAACTTTTTCATTATAATGGATTTTTTAGATATATAATTTATAAGTATTACGCAAATTAAGTCTGATGATGATTATATAATGAAAAATCAAATCTTTTTAAAAAATATCGCTGATTTTATTTCTGTAATAAATTTATAAGGTAGTCTCATGTCTCCAATTACTGATACGGTTTTAGCAGTTGAATTAAATTATATGACAGGTTTTGGCAACGATTTTCAATCGCAAGCTTTACCTGACGCCATTCCTATTGGTCAAAACAGTCCTCAAAAACCCAAATACGGTTTATATGCTGAACAGATAAATGGAACATCATTTTTAGCGAGTCGCCATGAAAACCTTCGTTCCTGGCTCTATCGAATCAAACCTTCAGTGTTGTCATGCGATTTAATTAAAGCTGATTATCCGGACTTTCAAACGAGGCCGTTTAGGGTAAATTATACCAAGCCACTTCCTTATCGCTGGGATCCATTGGTTACTGATTTAAACAAATCAGTAACTTTTTTAGATTCAATTATAACTATTGCTGGTAATGGAGATTTAGCTAGTGTTCGTGGTAGTGCAATTCATTTGTATGCTTTTAATCAAAATATGCAAAATCAATTCTTTCATAATGCTGATGGTGATTTTTTAATCGTTCCTTACAGAGGTAATTTGTTAATTAATACCGAATTTGGCAAAATCGATTTGAAACCAGGTGAAATAGCTTTGATTCCGCGTGGTATTAAATTTAATGTCAATAATTTAACTGATTTTTGTGCCGGTTATATTTTAGAAAATTATGGTCCCCATTTTCGTTTGCCTAATCTAGGACCAATTGGTTCTAATGGACTGGCTAATCCTCGTGATTTTTTGACACCAGTAGCTAGTTTTGAAGATAAGCAAGAGACTAATCAGCTGATTTTTAAGGCTAGTGGTCAATTTTTTAAAGCTGAAATAGAATATTCGCCGCTCAACGTGGTGGCATTTCATGGTAATTATGTTCCCTATAAATATGATTTATCAATGTTTCAGGTTATTAATACTGTAAGTTTTGATCATTGTGATCCATCTATATTTACTGTCTTAACCAGCCCTTCTGAACTTCCAGCATATTCTAATGTAGACTTTGTGATTTTCCCACCGCGCTGGCTGGTTAGTGAACATAGTTTTCGGCCTCCGTATTATCATAAAAATTTCATGAGTGAGTATATGGGTTTAATTAAAGGCACATATGAAGCCAAGGAAGAGAATTTTATTCCTGGTGGTGGCACATTACACAATCAATTCACGGCTCATGGACCAGATAGCAATGCTTTCAATAAAGCTAGTAATGAAGACCTTACCCCAAAATACTTAGCTAATACTATGGCCTTTATGTTTGAAAGTTCGCTTACGTATCATTTAACCCAATTAGCTAGTGTTACCCCTAAAATGCATAAAAACTATCTGAGCTGTTGGGCTGATTTGCCGAAAAATTTCCGTACTTAGTTAATCGCGATATAAAAATAAATTAATCTAATTTTATTAAAGATAATTATATATTCTTTGGCCTTTTAATGATTTATTAGCCGTAAAGGCTTAAAATATATAAATTATCATTTTAAATAATGTAAGCCCTTGATTATAGGAGGATAGTTTGTTGTGGACATTGAAAAATTTATTGATCATACTCTTTTAAGTCCTCAAGCTAAAAGTAGTGATATAACCAAACTTTGTGAAGAGGCAATTGAGCATAATTTTTTTGCCGTTTGTGTAAATCCTTATTATGTACACGTAGCTGCTAAAATACTTAAAAGTTCTAAAGTGAGTGTAGCTACCGTTATTGGCTTTCCGTTAGGGGCTAATTTGACGCAAGTTAAAGTTCTTGAGGCTCAAAAAGCCATTGAACAAGGAGCTGACGAATTAGATATGGTAATTAATATTGGCGCATTGAAAGAAGGCCTGTTTGACTATATTTCCGATGATATTCACTCGGTGGTAAAAGCGGCCAAAGGTGCTCTCGTTAAAGTTATTATTGAGTGTGACTTACTCAATGATGCTGATAAAATTATGGCTGTTCAGGCTTGTATAAAAGGTAATGCTAATATGGTTAAAACCAGTACAGGTTTTGTTAAAGATGGTAAAGGTGCTTTGGTTAGTGATATAAAACTAATTAAAGAACAGTTGAAAGGCAGTAAACTCGGTATAAAAGCCAGTGCTGGTATCAGAAATTATAAGCAGGCTCAGGAACTTATTGAGGCTGGTGCTAATCGGATTGGCACATCTAGCTCAATAACTATCTTGAATGAATCCTTAGCAAAATCAAGATAGAGGCAATAAGCATGAAGAAAAAATTGTTACTGGCATATTTGGTGATTTCGATATTGCCTCTGAAAGCTGTCTGGGCGGATGATGCAGCTACTTTATTATCAAAGGCTGATAAAGCTTATGGCCGAATGCAGTTTGACAAAGCCTGTGATCTATACAAGGCCTATCTGGAAAATGATGATACCAATGCTAAGACCCATCAAAGGTATGGTGCCTGTCTAGCTGCTCAAGGGCATTATAAGTCGGCGGTTGTTGAAGAAAATAAAGCCTTGAAAATTGATCCTCAATATTATTTACCCCATGTTGTTTTAGGCCAAATTTACTCTAATCAGAATAAATATGATGATGCCTTAAATGAATTTACGCAAGGCGTAAAACTTAACCCTAAAAGTGTCCGGGCTAAACTTGATTTAGGCTTTATTCTAACGCAAAAAGAAAAATTTACACAAGCTATTGATATATATACTGATGCCTGTAAACTTGCTCCAGACAATCCAACTCCGTTTTTAGACTTAGGTGTGGTACAAGCTAATAAAGGCCTTTACGATGAAGCGATTAAAACCGAAAATAAGGCTTTAGCTATTGATAAAACCTTACCTCAGGCTTATATAAATTTAGGTAATATTTATACCCAGTCTAAGGATTCCCCAAATGCCATTAAATCTTTTAAGGCTGCTTTAAGTTATTCGCCTAATCATCCTAATGCCTTAAGTGGCCTAGGCTGGGCTTATTATCAGGAAGGTAATTATTCTGATGCGATAAAATTTCAAAAAAAAGCCATAAAATTAGCGCCGAATTTTGCGCCAGCGCATAGGCGTATGGCAGAAGCTTTAGCTAAATTAAACGAAAAAGATGAAGCAAAACGTGAATATGAATTAGCTATTAAAATAAATCCTAATGATGTAGTATCACATGTAGAATATGCCAAATTTCTAATGACGAATAACGATAAGGATGAATCCTTTAAAGAGTTTCAAAAGGCTTTGGAATTAAACCCTGATTCCATCCCAGCTAAGGATGGTTTAAAGGAATTAGGACGTATTAATGAACCTAAGGATAGCGATAAGGCGAATACGCCTAAAACAACTTCCGATAATCCTGAAAGCTAATGCTGGTTATAGTTAACCGACACTAGCTTTGGCTTTTAGCCATAACACATTCCATTCCTGAACTGTTAATTCTTTTAAATTTTTAGGAGTTAGCTTTTCCATTTGGGCAAAACGGACTTTAAATTTTTTGATGGTTAAATGTAAGGCTTCTTCAGGATCGATTTTATTAAACCTAGCTAAATTGACCATTGTAAAGAGAATATCGCCTAATTCCAGTTCGGCATTTTTAAAGAGTTGTTGCGTAGATTCGGTATCAAGATTAGCACTCTTTTGAATGCGATATTTAGTTATAGCATCTTTAAACTCAGATATTTCTTCAGTTAATTGCTGCCAAATGTGACTTTCTGCTTCCCATTCAAAGCCGAAACTACAAGCTTTTTCGGAAATTTTTAAGGCTTGTAAGAGAGCTGGTAAATCATAAGGTATATCACCTAAAATACTAGTGCTTTTGGGTTTAAGATCTTCCCATTGAGCCAGTACTTCAGTAACACTGATAGCTTTTTGATCCTTAAAAACATGAGGATGACGTTCAATCATTTTTTCATTAATTGAATTAGCCACATCTTCAATTGAGAACAAATTATTATCCTTGGCAATTTGGGCATGTAAAACAATTTGTAACAATAAATCACCTAATTCTTCCTTTAGTTTCTCGCTATCCGCTTGACGGATAGCTTCAAGAACTTCATAGGTTTCTTCGACTAAATAACGTTTAAGGGTTTCATGTGTCTGTTTACGGTCCCAAGGACAGCCATTGGGCGCCCTTAAAGTCGCTATAGTATTTACCAAGTCCGTAAAATTTTGGTGATTATTCATGACTAATGATTAAATTATAAATCTTTTTACTTTATATGAAGCTTAATTCTATTATATTTTTTGTTAAAATAAGAGGATAATTTACTAGTATTAAGGGTATTTTAAGTGAATATAGCGGTTTTAGGTGCAGGATATGTTGGTTTAGTAACTAGTTCTACCTTAGCTTATCTAGGTCATAAAGTTGTCAATATCGAAACGGATGAAGTAAAGCTTGAATATTTAATGAAAGGTACAGTACCTTTTTATGAGCCGAATTTAGAAAATTTAGTAAGGATAGTGGTTAACAATGGTAATTTAAGTTTTACCGGTAAGGCTAGTGATGCAATTAAAGCTGCTCAAGTAATATTTATAACAGTTGGTACGCCATCAGGAATAGATGGTCAGCCTGATTTAAGCCAACTTCTCAATGCGGCTCGGTCTATTGGTCAAGCACTTGATTCAACGCAGCATCGCATTATTATTAATAAGTCTACAGTACCGGTTGGATCTGGTAATTGGGTAGAAATGTTAATAAGTCAGTCTATTCAACAAATTCAGTTAACACCAGCCCGCAGTCAAAAAATTAATCCAATTAGTTTTAGCGTTGTTAGTAATCCTGAATTTTTGCGTGAAGGAACAGCTTTAATTGATTCGTTCTATCCCGATCGAATTGTTGTTGGTGTGAGTGATGATACCAGTAGTAGTGTTATCAGAAAACTTTATGAACCGATACTATCTCAAAGTTTTGATCAGCCCCTTAATATTTTACGCCCTAAACATCTAAAAGCAGTACCACTTATTGAAGTTGACATAGCTTCAGCGGAATTAATAAAATATGCCTCTAATTCATTTTTAGCCATGAAAATCAGTTTTGCCAATGAAATAGCTAATATTAGTGAAAAAGTTGGCGCCAACATTAATCATGTTATGGACGCTATCGGATTGGATTCAAGAATTGGCCGCAGCTTCTTAAATGCTGGTATTGGCTGGGGTGGCAGTTGTTTTAAAAAAGATGTCAGTGCGCTCATTAATATTGCCAGTGAATATGATTTAGCCTTAAACCTATTACCAGCTACAGTTAAGGTTAATGAAGCTCAACGTCTTATTGTAATTCGTAAATTGCAAGAAGAATTAAAAATTATCAAAGGCCGTAAAATTGGTATCATGGGACTGGCTTTTAAACCAAATACCGATGATTTGCGTGATGCTCCCAGCATATCAATTATCACACAATTATTGAAAATGGGTTCTAGTGTTAAGGTTTTTGATCCAGTTGCTCATGATGCTTTAAAACAGCAACGTCCAGACCTTGATGTGATTTTTGCTAATAATATTGAAGATCTTTCTCGGGATACTGATGCTTTGATTTTAGTTACCGAATGGAGTGAATTTATTTTAGCCAAATATGAAAATATCAAAAAATTAGTCCGTAATCCGTTAATTATTGATGGTCGAAATTGTCTTAACAAGGAACACTTAATCGAACTTGGTTTTAATTACAAAGGTATTGGTTTATGAGAATTTTAATAACTGGTGGGGCTGGATTTATTGGGTCACATTTAACCGATAGGCTTATTAGTGAAGGTAACAAGGTTATTGTAATGGATAACCTGATTACCGGATGTATTGATAATATTAAACAACATTTAAGTAATCCGAATTTTGAATTTATCCATCATAATGTCAGTAATCATATTCATTTAATTGGTCAATTAGACTGGATTATCCATTTTGCTTCGCCAGCCTCTCCCGTTGATTATCTGCAATTGCCTATTGAAACTTTAAAGGTTAATTCATTAGGTACCCATAATAGTCTTGGCTTAGCTTTAGCTAAAGGAGCAAAATTTTTCTTGGCTAGCACTTCTGAAGTTTATGGTGATCCCCAAATTCACCCCCAGACTGAATCCTACTGGGGGCATGTAAATCCGATTGGTCCGCGTGGTGTTTATGATGAAGCCAAACGCTTTGCTGAAGCTTTAACTATGGCCTATCATCATAAACACAAATTAGATACAAGAATAATTAGAATTTTTAACTGTTATGGACCACGACTAAGAATTAATGATGGCCGAGTTGTTTCTAATTTTATTAAACAGGCACTCAATAATGAAGATATCACTGTTTATGGAGCTGGAGAGCAGACTAGGAGTTTTCAATATATTAGTGATCTTATTAATGGTATTTCGAAATTTATGGATGTTGAATATCATGAACCGATAAATTTGGGTAATCCAGAAGAAAAAACGGTTTTAGAATTAGCTGATATAATTATTAAATTAACTGGTTCTAAAAGTAAAATAATTTTTGAGCCACTACCTGTTGATGATCCCCAAAAACGATTACCGGATATTACTAGGGCTAAATCAATTTTAAATTGGAATGTAAAAGTAAATTTAATTGATGGTCTTAAAACTACTATTGACTGGTATAAGCAGTCTAAGCAATGAGTGAAGCAAGTGGCGATTCACAAGATTCATTAGCTATGGCAAAAATTGAACCAGCTAATTTAAGTAGTGGATCTTTGTGGAAAGCTATCTGGCGGATGTCTTATCCCTTATTAATAAGTACGGTTTCCAATTCGACTATTGGTATAGCTGATGTTCAGGTCGCTAAATATTTAGGAACGATATCACAAGCTTCAGTTGGTATTGGTGAACAGGTTTTGTTTCTTTTTGAAGTAATTATAATATCGATGGGTGTTGGTACTACTGCTTTAATTTCTAAGGCCTGGGGAGCAAATGAAAAAAATAAAGCGCAGATTTTATTAATTAGCTCACTTGGTTTTACCGTTGTTTTAAGTATCCTGCTGTTATTCATCCAATATTTTTCTGGTGGTTATATTTTAAAATTATTAAATTTAAAACCTGACGTCTTAGCTTTAGCAACCAAATATTTGCAGACATATTCTTGGTTTTATATTCCATTTAGTTTTGTCGTTACTTTTAATGCAAGTTTTCGCTCCATTGGTGATGCGAAAATGCAGATGATGGTGGTATTAACAATTACGATTTTAAATATTTTACTGGATTTTTTATTGGTTTATCTTAAATTTCCGTTAACGCTTTTTGGTACTAATGGTATAGCTTTAGCCAGTATTACAGCTACATCTATTGGTGCAGTATTAGCTTTGTTTTTATATACCAAATCGGCTTTATTTAACTTAAGTATTTTTAAACCTAAATATATCAATTTTGAATATATTAAATCTATCGTTAAAATTGGGTTTCCTGCTGCAATTCAAAGAATGAACTGGGTTATTTCCGTTTTTGTCTTATTTTATATATTTTCAACCTGTTGTCATTCAACATCAGCTATAGCAGCTTGGTCGGTCGGGCTTAGAATTGAAGCGCTCTTATTTATGCCATTGGTAGCGTTATCTTTATCGGTAACACCAATTGTTGGTCAGTCTATTGGTGCTCATAATTATAAACGCGCTTATGATGCTACGCTTAAAGTAGTTAAAGTCGCAGTTAGTCTAATGTTAGTCTGTAGCGTGTTAATGTATTTAGCGTCTGGCTACTTAGCTAAGTTGTCAAGCTTGGATAGTGAAACCATAAAACTGGTTGCTTGTTACTTAAAATTTAATGCTGTTGCGGAACCTTTTCTAGCCGTTACCATGGTAATCACTGGAGCTTTGCAAGGAGCTAGTGATACTAAATTTGCTATGTTAATTAGTTTAATAGCTAACTGGTGCATAAGACTTCCAGTTGCCTATTATTTAGCGCTTAAACTAGGTCCGGTGGGGGTATTTATCGCCATGGTTATTTCTAATACATTTTCCACGATTATTATGACTATTTATTTTGCTAAACTAAAATGGTTACAACTTGATGTGCTAAAGCCTTCATAAGTTATAGTTATAGCGAGTCTTCCTTAAAAACTGACTTACTGGTGAGCTAGTGGCTATTAATTTTGGTAGCTTTAAAAATCAGGAAGATGCGTTTTAAGATTTGATAAAAAAGTTCCAGCATTGTAAGTTGCGGGCAGTTATTTTTAAAGTTTAATTTTCAGTTTGAACTAAGTAGTTGCCGCTGAAAAACAAAGCTCTTAGAGAAGCTTATAATTAAGACACCAACAAAAACAAAGTAAAAGTAGGTATTTATGTTAGTTTAGGCCAACAAAAATAGGAAAAAACTATACCCGATAAAATATAAGCTAGCCCAGCCAACGCCAACGCTACGTTTATTCCAAAATTTTGTGAAATAGTTATAAAACACAACCCTCCTAATACATTGAAAGCATAGTTTATTCCTATCATCCAGGATACAACATTACCGTATTTATTTTTAACTAAATTTGCCGCACAAGGAACAAACATTCCCATTGGCACAGCAACTATTAACACACAAAATGCGGCAATTATATATTTAACAAACATATCCTGGCTTAACCACTGATTTATAAAATTTCTTAAAGAGGCAAAATACAAAAAATTAATCAATCCTAGATAAATTCCTATCAGCAAAAGTGTATGCTTTGTGACTTTTAAATAATTTACAATTAAACTACCCAATGAATAGCCTAACAAGATAGAAACTAGCACTATAGCCATAGTGTAGAATGGGCCTCCGACAAAAATTCCAAATATTTGCATAATAGCTAATTCAAATAGCAAAAAGGCAAATCCACTTAAGGCAAAAAATATGTTTAAGGCAAAAGATGATTTGCTTGAAATAGCGTTATCTGGCTGATTCTTAGCGAATCTAGGCAGTATCATTAAAGCCAGAGCGCACATTACTCCAATTATGGCTAATCCAGCTTGACTCTGGTCTTCAACTTGAAAACCTTGGTAACCTTTAGGTATGAAATTGGCTAGATTATCAAATGAGTTATTCTTAGGTTTAATCGATTTATAGAAATACGGCTTATCATCTGTTACCGGGGTAATATCATAGACGTAATCGTCTATGATATTTTTTAATTGATTATCGTCGGCCAAAGCAATATCGCTAAAAATCTTTTGACTGCTCTTATATTTGGGGTTACATGGGTTGAACAATATTTCATATCCACAATCAGCGCTCCATGCTTTCACTAAGTTAATATCGTCGGTTGTGAAAGGTGTTTTTTTTAGCACAACTTCAGTGTAAGTGCCAGCGACTACCAGCAAATGACTAGTTGGATTTTCAACATTAATAGATTTTAGAAACTCAAGATAGGTTAAAAATTGCCTTAAGGCACTATTACTTGGTTTTTGAACCCAATGAGTTTGAGATAAAATTCCGTTAGGTGTTAAAAGCCGATAATAACATTTAGCTGCGTCAATTGTATATAAATAATTCTCCGACAAAGAGAGACCACCGCCACTTATAGCTGTTAATGTATCAACGCCACTCATTTGAATTATATCGTAGTAAGCTGGCTTTGAAGCACTTACAAAGTGTCGCCCTTCTTTATTATAAATGTTTACTTTAGTATCATTATTACTTATAAGATAGGGATAATAAAATTGTCGGTCAGGATCATCTGCTTGACCAGTCAAAACATTGTAAAGCGAAGGGTTGAATTCACAAACATCAAGTTCGGGAACTTTAAAATATTTACCAATCAAAATATCAATACCACCACCACCGCCAATAACCAATGCTTTTTGGGGTTTATTATCAATTTTGTATGGTAAAGCGAAAATAGAACTTGAAACCAAAGACATTGAGTTTGCTGAAGATGGTAATTTTATTTGCCGTGTTGCCGCACCTCCATCTACTAAAATGAATCTACCAAATAGAGGTTTTTTGATTTTTTTTATAGACAGACCCCAAGTCAACAATTGCAAATCTATATCTTCGACAGTTTTCGATAAATCAATTCGGGCAATAGAATTCCAGTATGTTCTGCTAAAACCGGTGAATCTGTCGGTTCCAATTTGGTGATTCAACTGAGGAGATTTAGCCGTTAATATGTCTATTTTGAGCTGTTTTATCATCATGCCAGGAAAATTGATAAACAATATTCCTGTTATCGCAAAAATTACCGAATAGATAGTCGCATTTTTTTTAAAATTAAGATTGCTTATTTTTAAGTAGCATAGACTTGCTAAAAAATAACAGAAAGCGCATAAAAAAATAGTACCAAATCCACCAAGCTTTTCAATCAACCAAATGCTTGATACAGCACCAAAAGCAGCCAAAAGCAAATCTATAAAATACAAGAACCGAAGATCAATTTTACTGGCCGTAAAAGTATGTGTAATTGAAATACCAATACATAAAAATGGTATGGCAAATATTAGCAGACATATAGGCAAAGCTACACTAGCACTGTATAATGAAAGCCCAAGATTAGATGGTTCAATAACCATGAGGGAATATTTAATTAATAGCACTAACTGGAGCAACGCTCCTAAAACAGCTGCCATGGAGCAATTAAACCAATTTTTAGACGAATCGTTACCGAAATATTTATTAAAAAGGTAAACAATCACTCCGGCTAAACCAAAGGCAAACATTAATAAGCTTATAATTGCGTAAGCAAAATGATGATAAACTTTGTAAGAGATAAATTTTGTTAATACCAGTTCAGCAACTATTGATGCATATGATATTAAACCTAAAGCCAGTAAAACCAAATTGTCATTTTTGTTAAAAAAATTCTGCATTGAAGTTCTAGAATCCCCCCTATATTAACCATTTCTAATTATCGGGACTTTGACATTACTTTTAAATAATTTAATTAGATACAAGCTTGGTAGCCATTATAACACATAGCGATTAGATTTAGTAATTTTAAGAAATAATGAAATAATAAGCCTGACTAGGTGATTATAAGATATTCTTAAGAAAAATACTTTATATCTTAATTATTGTATATCATTTTTTACATGATTTACCATGGGACAGTGAAGAATTAAATAACCAACGTTTAAATATAATGTGGCAAGTTTGACAAACAAGAGCTAAGCATGGGTTTAAATTAATTATTGATGATAGCGGACATCGAAAGAGCGTAAATGCTATAGATGGTGTTGGTCGACAATATATCGGGCAAATTGGTAAAATTGAAAATGGAATGGTTGAGGTGACAACTTATGTTTATGATGCTTTGCGGGTATTTCAAGTTGATGTTGAAATGTATAGGCTAGCTGGATCCATGAAGGGCGGTAAAAACGATCCTGAATTCAAGAAGATGACTGATTTAGCTTTAGGGCTGATCGATAAAAGCCTTGAATGAAGAGTAACACCAGGCCTAGTGTTACTCGATGCTGGCTATGGAAATAATTGACCACTTTTATCTGATTTAGAAAACGGAGAATTGAAATCAAGCACACCTTGAAACTGGACAAACCTCGCAATGTCTGGATTGCAACATTTACTCTCTTTTCCAAAATTAGAAGGAACAAGAATTTTATCAATACTACTTAATGCAGCCACAGTTGAAGACGCAACTGACATTGACTGTTTTTTTTACCAATGAATTAGAAGAAATAGCTACACTGCCATGGATAGCTGATAATTATTCGGCGCGCAATTGGATTGAGGTTTTCTATCGAGAAACTAAAAGCTGGTTAGGAATGACTGAATATCAAGTTAGAGATTAGCGTTCAATCATAAGGCATGACATTTAATATTTGTTGCGTTTACATTTTAACGTATCAAAGGCTAACTGGTGGGCTTAAACATTGGCATGCAAAACCATTAATAAATTTTGGTGATTTTTTTAAAGCCTATTGATATGCCGTTGAAACAATAATGTTACTTGTATGGATACCAGAAAATCTAGGTGTGTTTCGTGCTCATAGAGCTAGTCTTGGCTTTAAAATGGCCTAATTTGACGAAAGTCCCGTTATTTAACTTGGAATTTAATTTTTTATTTTTACCCATACTGGTCTTGGTTAATTAACCTAAATATTGAATCTGTCCAAAATTGGGTTAAGTATAAAATATATATTTTTATCAATCTAATTCTATTTTTTATCGCTTTAAAAAAATTCAATGAAACCAGAAATTTGCCAATAGCTGAAAATTCTCTAAAACATTGATAATTTCGTTGTGTTAGCCTAGCTATTTTAGTTGCCAAAAATTATTAATTTTTTTCGAGTAGATAGCCGCGACCACGGATAGTTCTCAATTTATCTTGTTTGCCATCAAACACTGCTTTGCGTAATAATTTTATATGGGTTCTAACGGTATCAAGCCCTACAACTGCTGAATCTGACCAGATTCGTTCTAAAATTGCTTCACAGCTAAAGGCTTGGTTAGGATTAGTTAGAAAAAATTCTAACATTGCAAATAATTTTGGTCGTAAATTAATTTCTTGACCATTTTTAAGGACAACAGCCTTTGTTTTATTAAGGGTAATATCATCAATAGTTAAAATATCAGCAATGGTTGTTTTGGGACGTCTTAGTAACGCTCTTGTGCGGGCTAGTAATTCTTTATGATCAAATGGTTTAGTGACATAGTCATCAGCACCTGAATCTAAACTTTGTTCAAGGTCACTTGTTAGGTTTTTGGCGGTAAGCATTAGAATTGGAGTTGTGCCACCAAAATTACGGAATTCTTTAATGATTTCAATTCCAGATAATTTGGGCAGCATCCAGTCTAAGATAATTAAGTCGTAGGTATTTATTTTTAGTAGGCTTAGGCATTCCTGACCGTTATGAGTCGGAGTAACGATATAGCCATTTTTGTTTAAGGTATAAACAATTACTTCGGCTAATTCTTGGTCATCTTCGGCTAGAAGGATTTTAGACATATTCCTTTAATCTGGATTTTATTGCCTGACAAAAATTGTCGGTTGCCTTTTCATTATATGCTAAAAATAAGGAAGGTTCAAATAATTCTAATTCCATTATATAAAATTCGCTATTAGTTATAATTGCATCAATTCTTGCATAAAGTAAATCATATGGTAATTTTTTAAGTATTTCGTTGCTAGTATTTAATATTTTTGTGCTAGGGTTAATGGCTTTAACGCTACCGCCAAACCGTTCTTGGACTTTAAATTCTTGTTTGGCGGTTTTTTTTAATATAGCATGGGAAAAAATTCGATTAAAATATATAAATGACCACTCCCCTTGAGTTTGAATTTCAGGGATAAATTCCTGAACGATTACGGGGCAAAAAGCTAAAATTTCATTAATATTATCTTGATATTTAGCAGCGGTATTTTTATTTACGAGATAAGTATTACGGCCGCCAGCTGAAATACATGGTTTTAAAATGGCTCGAGTTAAATTGTGCGCCTGCATAAAATCAATTAAACTAAAGGGTTTAGTGAATATTTTAAAATAGGGAATTTTTAGGCCTAAATTTTGCAAGTCATTAAAATAACTTTTATTAATATTCCACTGAATAACTTTTTGATTATTAAACAAGTTGATTGACTGATTAGCTTGTAAAAATGCCTGAAATGCATTAAATTTCTCGTGATAGTCCCAGACTGTCCTTATAATTGTCATTGGATAATTGTTTAAATCTAAATTTGGATTTTCCCAAATTTTTGGCGTTACCCAAATATCATAATTTTTAAGTGCCTCAATTAATAAGGCTTCGTCGCTGGTTAATTCTGGATAGTTTTGAGCGGTTAAAAAGGCAATGTTAATCATTATTTAGTTACCAGCATGGTAAAGTTACATAGAAATAATCGCTGACTATGGTCTTAAAGCTATCCATGAAGCAATTGATAAGTTATACTTTACCTGAGGATAGCATATTTAGATAGAGCTATCAATAATTTTTAATTCTGATAAGGCTTAAATTTACTGGATGTCCAAGCGATTTGACCAAAATTTATTAGATCTTATTAAATCAAGTCTAAATTTATGCTTGGCTAACGACAGTTTATCTTGCTTGACAAGTGAGCGGTCAGCTGATTTGATTAAAGAAATTTATTTACTAATATTACAAAACGTGTTTTGGTTTTATTCACCAGCTGTAAATTTACTAAGCCCGCAAATTATAAATTTTCGAGATTATATTCTTAATAACGCAGCTGATCAGGATCAATATTATTTAAGTCACTTTGATTTGGGTGATACTATGGATTTTGACCATAAATTGTTAATTAATACATTTAATGATTTGATTGGTAATTCGCTTAATCGACAATTATTAATGGGTATATTAATTCCCGATAACTTAGTGAGGCTAAAGGCTATAACCGATAGTAATAAACTTTTTTGTTTGATTCTTAAAGGTATAAATAAATTACAGCTAAGTTTAAATCAAAATAATCAGCCATTTACTAAGCATTTGTTTTATCAGTTATCAATACAATATGAAATGATTTTAAATTTACGCATGGAAATGGTGAATTCTAAGTTGAACCTTGTCTATACTAATCCATTACGTAAAAAAATGGGAGCATTTTATACGCCGGAATTAATGCTGGATGGCCTAACTAAAAATATCACGAAATTAAGTTTTCAATCATTTAGCATTGATAATATGCGCATTTTTGATCCTTGTTGTGGTAATGGTCAAATTCTCCTTAATTTGGCCAAAAACTTTAAAGAACAAGGCAAATTATTCCGTAAGGATTTATATTATCAATTTATGCTTAAGTCAATTTTTGGTGCTGACATAAATGAGATAGCTACACAATTATGTAAGCTTAACTTTTGGCTCGAATTGGATGATTTAACTTACCCGATTAATTTTTTAAATAATAATATTCTTAATCTAGATAGTTTAACGCTGCATAATATTCCACTGCGTTTTAATTTAATTGTGAGTAATCCTCCTTATGGCAATGCAATTGAAAAAAAAACTGGTAGAAATAAATTTGAATATGTTTTATATAAGGAAAAATTTCCCCAGATAACCAATGGGCCTTATGATAAAGCTAATTTATTTGTATTTCAGAGTGTGAAAAATTTGTTAATGGATAATGGTTATTACGCATTTGTTCTGCCCAAGGCATTTCTTTCTACTAAAAGTGCCTACAAACTTCAGGATTACCTGAATAGATATGCTCCACCAGCTATGATTATAATCCCTCAAAATAACCATATATTTAATAATGCAACTATTTTTACGACGATAATTCAAGGTCAGAAAGTTATACCTAGTGAATTACATGAATTGACGATTGTTAAAGATTTCAATTTAAATAATTCAATTACTAAAAAAATCAAATTACTTACGCCATGGTGGCAATTTTGTTTTAATGAAAGTTTTAATATTCATAACTTAGATGATTGTTATAGATTAAGCGATTTAGCTAGTATAAAGGCTGGACTGTCAACTAAGGCCGCTTATGAATTACTACCTAAAATTATTGACGACAATTATGCTTGTGGTCTAAAATTATTAACTACTGGATCTATTGATATAAATATTAATTATTGGGGGATAAAAACAACGCGGTTTTTAGGTAGAAAATTTTTATTTCCTAAAGCCCCTGATTTGGCTACTTTATCACCATCAGCACTGCTTAATTCATTGGAATATCAGTTGCAGCCTAAAATAATTTTAGCCGGTTTAACCAAAAGAATCGAAGCCTTTTTTGATGAATTTTCGCAATATGCTGGTTTGGTTCAGACATTTTTAATTACTTCTAAGCAGTTGGATTTGAGCTTGATATTAGCAATATTGCATAGTCCAGCCTATAGTTATTATTATCTTAAATATTTTGGTGGTAAAGAAATTGGTGGTGGTAATTATTTTACGATTGGCAAACAGGAACTTATGGCTTCATTGATCCCTAAGACTTTACTAAATGATCCGGATTTAGTTGATTTAATCCGTGAAAATACTTGGTTAAATGATTCGATGCCTGCTAATTTAGCTAAGCCCGAGTTGAGGCTAAATCCTTTGAATTCAGAAATACTGAAACCTTTGACACCTGCGCTGGATTCAAATAAGCAAAAGCCTATTTTAGATGATTTAATCAATACTAAAATAGGCCTGCATTTTAAGGTTAATGATTTTAGCGGTCTAAATAATTGGTATCATAATTAGGCGATATCAATATCTTTGCACATATAGACATCTTGAATGGCATTGAGTAATTCAATACCATCTTTCATTGGTTTTTGGAAAGCTTTACGGCCAGAAATTAGACCCATTCCACCAGCTCGTTTGTTGATGACGGCAGTGGTGATGGCTTCAGCTAAATCATTATTGCCACTAGCTCCACCTGAATTGATTAATCCTTGGCGGCCCATGTAACAGTTAATTACTTGATACCTGGTTAAGTCAATTGGATGATCGGTAGTTAATTGTGAATAAACTTTGCTATCGGTTTTACCAAATTTTATCGCATTAAAGCCACCATTACATTCAGGTAGTTTTTGTTTGATAATATCAGCTTCGATAGTTACACCAAGATGATTGGCTTGAGCCGTTAAGTCACTAGCTACATGGTAGTCAGTTTTATCTACTTTAAAGGCATTATTGCGGAGATAACACCATAAAATTGTGGCCATTCCCAGGCTATGAGCTTCATGAAAGGCACGGGCAACTTCAATAATTTGGCGATCGGATTCGGTGCTGCCAAAGTAAATAGTAGCACCAACTGCCATTGCACCCATGTCATAGGCTTCTTTGACGGTGCCAAACATTATTTGATCAAATTTATTGGGGTAAGTTAATAACTCATTATGATTTAATTTGACGATAAAAGGGATTTTATGAGCATATTTACGGGCAACCGATCCCAATACGCCAAAAGTTGAAGCAACTGCATTGCAGCCACCTTCAATCGCTAATTTGACAATGTTTTCCGGGTCAAAGTAAATAGGGTTGCTGGCAAAAGAAGCTCCAGCTGTATGTTCTATCCCTTGGTCGACCGGTAAAATAGACAAATAGCCAGTGTGGGCTAAGCGACCGTGATTAAACATAGCGTTTAAAGCACCTAAAACTCTGGTGTTTCGGTCACTATTGATAAAAATGCGGTCGACAAAATCAGATCCAGGTAAGTGTAATAAGTTTTTGCTTAAGGTTTTGCAATTATGTTCAAGGTAATAACTGGCTTTATCACCAAGGGCTTGTTCAATTTTATTCATTTGCGTTGCTACGGGCATTAAATTATCTCCTATTATAGTAAGGCTAAGGAATATGATAGCTAAAAAATTGATTGGAACTGGTTTTTTAAATCATTTATTAATATTAAACTTGCGATAATTCAAGTAAAACGCCATTGGTACTTTTGGGATGAACAAATGCTACCTTGCGATTTTGGGATCCGGTCACTGGTTCGCGATTTATTAAACAGACATTATTGTCTTCTAAAGTATTAAGCCATTGCTTGACATCGTTTACGCATAAACAGATATGATGAAGTCCTTGACCATGTTTAGCTAGAAATCGTCCAATCGAATTATTTGCCTCTAAAGGTTCTAAAAGTTCTATATGGGTATTGTTTAATTCCAGTTTAGCTACTTTGACTCCTTGTGATTCAACGGTCTCAATAATTAGCACTTTAAGACCTAAGGATTCTTCATAAAATTTGAGGCCGTTTTCAATGCTTTCAACAACTATGGCGATATGGTCCAGTCCTGGGATATTGGTAAGATTATTTGACATATTTCCTCGTGTATTTACAACTTAACTAATAATAATAAATATGAAACATTTAGCTGATTTGATTAAAAATATTGTTTCTTAAATTATTTTAGCCAATTTAATTAATAATAGTTATTCTTAAACTATGGTAAATAATTTAATTAATAATTTTTTCCTCGAAACTTTCTGGATTTTTTTGTAAATAGTAATATAAGGATATTATCACAGTGGGCAGACCCATGATTAGTAAAGTCGTGGAAACTCCACCTGGCAGATTATCTGCTGAGATACCAGTTAAAATAACCGGTATGGTTGAAGCTGCAGACATAGCTGTGTTTTGGGCGCCAAAGACTTTGCCACGCATAAAAGCAGGAACGGCTAACTGTAATTTAGCCTGAGTTGGTACTGCGACCATGGCACAGGTAAAGCCAATACTTAATGATAATAACAAGGCAATGGCCATGAAAATATTATGAAATGGCGTATAGTCCATTTTTAAATAAGGCATTAAAATATTTTCAATAAAGCCCAATAGCCCAAGTCCCGTCATAAAACTACCTAGGCCAATAAAGCCACTATAAACTAATTTATGACTATTCATAGTTTTACCATAATGACCAACAATAAAATTGCCAATTCCCATGCCCAGGCCTGCAGCTGCTACAATATAGCCAAATTGGAAAGCTTGAATATGTAAAACTTGCTCAGCTAGTCCAACGGCAATAATATTTAAAGTAATAATGGTGCTAAATAATATGGTGATTTTCGCAATTGCCTTAAACACCTCTGGATTGTCAACGATGAAAGCTAAACCTTGACGCAGTTCTTCCCAGCAATTGTCCGATTTATTAGATCCTGGTTGATTATCCGATATTTTAAGGAGTAAGATGGCGGCAATGACAAAGCCAGATGCTACTGCCCATGGTGCCCCATGCAGTCCAACCCGTGAAATAATCGGTTCGCCCAGCGCAAAGCCAAAACCCAAGGCAATCATCATCGTCGTAAAAAATAAGGAATTAGCACTATAAAGATCTGATTTTTTAACTAATCTGGGGATTGAAGATGTTTCAGCTGGACCAAAAAACTGAGAACCAATGGAAATCATAAAGGCTAAAAATAAAGTTGCGACAATATGATGTTTAAAATAATCAAGTGAACTAATACCAACGAATATAGCTCTGATTAAATTGGAGATAATTAAAACCATTTTATTGGACCAGCGATCGACATATACTCCGGCAAATGGACTAAATACGATAGCTGGAATTGTAAAAGCTACATATAAAATACTAGTTAATTGAGCTGCACCAATACTGTGCCCGATTATCATAGGGTTGTCATAACTGGTTAGTAATGCCACAAATAATACAAATACAGCTCTATCGGCAAATTGGGAAAAAATTTGCGCCATCCATAAACTCATAAATTCGGCATTGTGAAATAGTGCCCAATAGCCAGTTTTATTATCAGATTTAAGCGTTTTACCTTCGACTATCAAAGTCACCTCGATTCCTAGATTTTCAAATAAGCGCTAAGCAAATTTAAATAAATTAATTGAATTCTTGATTTTGCTTATTTTCGTCAAATTCTTGAGCGCCACCACAAACTCCACGTTTACTGGATTTGTAAAAATTAAGAATGTTTTGAATTTCTTGAATTGGTTCTAATTCCTGAGTAATGCGTTCCAAGGCATTGGAAACATTTAAGTCACTGCGATATATAATGCGATAGGCTTCTTTGACCAAGCTGCGAACTTTAGCTGAAATTTGGGCTCTGCGCATACCAATGATATTAACACCGCGAACTTTAGCTGGCCGGCCATCACAAGTTGAATATGGTGGCAGATCAACTCTGGTGCCACAAAGCCCACCAACAATTGCTAAAGTACCTATTCTAGTAAATTGATGAAAAATACACATGCTGGAAATAAACGCCTTGTCTCCAACGACACAATGTCCGGCTAAATTAGTTGTGTTAGCAATGATAACCCCATTACCGATATTGCAGTTATGAGCAATATGGACATAATTCATAAAAAAACCATTATCGCCAATTTTGGTTAATCCTTGTCCTGTAGCACGGTGAATTGTGACAAATTCGCGAAAAATATTATTATTGCCAATACTTACACCCGTTTCTTCGCCTTTAAAATTATAGTCTTGCGGAATAAGACCGATGGAAACACTAGGAAATATATGACAATTACTACCAATACTGGTTTGTCCGTCAATGACACAATGGGAATCAATTATTGTCCCGTCACCAATACTACAATTACTACCGATTATTGTATAAGGGCCAATAATTACATTCTTCCCTAACTTGGCATTTTCATGAATTAATGCGGTTGGATGAATTAAGGGGTTGTTAAACATAAAATTATTTTAACTGTTCTTTAGTTATCATGGTAAAACTAATTTCACCTTCACAAGCCAATTTGTCGCCAACATAGGCTTTGGCTGACATTTTGCCAAGGGGGCCTTTCATTCTAATTAATTCTACTTCCATGTCGAGTCTATCTCCAGGTGTTACCATGGCGCGGAATTTAAAGCCATCAATACCCGAAAATACACCAATTTTTCCTTTAAATTCATCTTTTGACAAAATTGCCACACAACCCAATTGAGCCAAAGCTTCAATCATTAGTACCCCTGGCATAATGGGGCGATCGGGAAAATGACCCTGAAAAAATGGTTCATTGGCGGTTAAATTTTTATAGCCTTTACCTTTTAAGCCTGGTTCAATATAAGTTACCCTGTCAATAAGTAAAAATGGATAGCGATGAGGAATTAATTCTTTGATTTCATTAATATTCATATATTTTTCTGCTAAAATATTCGACATTTTTTCTCCTAGTTAAGGTAATATTTGGCCTAAGTTAATAGTTTATTTTTGATGGGAACCATTAAGTCTTTATTTTACAACTTCATCAGCTAAATCCAGAAACTTTAATCTTACATTGTATAAAATTTTTGACAATTCTGCTTTAGTACATTCGCAGACAACGATTTGATTCGGTAATTTAAACATTGTCGTTAAATCAGGCAGTTCAACTAAGACATAGTCACCTTGTTGCTGTTGTATAGCTTCTTCAATCCAGGATAATGGGGAGCTAATAAAAAAATGGGTGCGTTGGGCAAAAGGATGATTAAGGGGAGCATATTCGGCATTTGAGTTGACAACCCGTAAGATTCCGGCTACCGTGCGAAAAGGGGGCAGGCTGGGATCGCCATTTTTATAATAGGTAAGCGTATTTTGAAAACCTTGTAATTCACAGGCTAACCACATTAAATTAGCGTCATTAATCTTCCCTCTTAACTGAGGTAAGAATTGGCTAATAATTTGAGAAAGAGCCTGGTTTCCGTTAAGGATTTTTTCGCGGATAATATTCACTTGTTTACAACCCCTTTGACAAAATAAATTAAAATAGGAAATTTATTATTATTTTACTATGAATTATTATTTGTTTTATAAATTGCCATTTTCCCGGTTGAAGTTGATGGATATTTTAACCGATCATGGTGTAAGGTGCGCCAAACTCGCACAAAAGCATTTTCAATTTTCGTTAATTCTTCTAGCGATAAACTACTATCGGTAAACTGACCGTCTTCGAGTCTATTCTTGAAAACTCCCGAGATTACTTCTTTGACTTCTTCTTCGGTTGGATTTTTTAATGAATGGGTTGCAGCTTCGGATACATCAGCCATCATGACAATTGCGGTTTCTTTAGTATTTGGTTTAGGGCCAGGGTAACGATAAAAATTGGCGTCAATTTTAGCTTCGCCATCACGGACACAGGCTTTATGATAAAAGTAAGCCATTAGGCTGGTGCCTTGATGCATGGGAATAAAATCTTGAACAGCTTTAGGTATTCGATATTTGATGGCTAATTTAACCCCATCAGTTACATGGGCGAGCACTTTTTCTCGGCTTTGTTCTGGTTCTAGACTGTCATGGGGGTTAGCACTGCCTAACTGATTTTCAATGAAATATTCAGCTTTTACCATTTTGCCAATATCATGATAAAGGGCTCCGGCTCTGGCTAAATTTACATCACCATCGATTGCAGCAGCTCCAGCTTCGGCTAAATTGGCTACAGCTAAAGAATGCTGATAGGTTCCGGGTGCTAACTCTTCTAATTTGCGCAGTAAAGGTTGGTCGGATTCAACTAATTGAGCTAGTCTATCTGGAGTCAATAGTCCAAACAGATGTTCAAGAAAAGGTAAACTGCCAACAGCTAAAATACTGGAAATAAGACCGCCAAAAAAATTGGCTAAAAATTCGTTAAATAAATATGGTAAGGAAAAAATGGGTTCAGTTAAAGCTAAAAAGAGGATAAAAGTTGAACCCTGAACCAGTCCAATAATAAGACCAGTTACAGCCAGAGAATTGCGATTTTGTTTATTATAAAAAATAATTGCGGCATAACTGGCTAGGCCAAGACTGGTAAGTACTCCTGGTTCAAGAATTTGGCCACAGAATAACAAGATTATAATCGGTAATGTAATAATACTCGCTAAGTTACGACCAAAAAATATGGTTAAAATAAGGCTTAAAGCAGGTAAAGGTATGAATTCAAAGAGCTTATGACTCATGATGCCAGCTATGGCCATAGTGAGAACTACCATGGTTAAAATAAGTCCAATTGAGGATTTCTGGTTAATTAATTTGGGTTCAAAGGTAATTATGTATAAACCACAAAATAAAAATGTTGCAAAAGTCGTTAAGCTAATTACAAACAAATATGGCCAGAATTTAAGGGTCTCTCCGCTTATCGCCTTAATTATTTTAAGGTCTTCATTAGATATGATACTACCTTTTTTCACCACAACTTGGTCTTTATTGACCGTAATATAGACTTCAGGTATTTGAGCTGCAGCTGTTTCACATAAGGTTTTGGTCTTAGCTTCATCAACGGAAAAATTAGGTTCTAGGATTTCACTGATTAATTTAGCACATTGATAGCGTAGATTCATTTGCCAGTTATCGGGTAAGAATTCAATAATAGGTTTTTCCCAAACATTTTTCTTCTCTACGGGAAATCTTTGCAAACAGTCCAGAATTCGTTCCATTGAATTGGTTAATTCGGTTTTAAAATTTGGTAATTGTTTAGGGGTAACATTTAAGGCAATTAAAATTTCAATGTCATCGAAATGATTCTTTTTGAGGTAAGCTTTTTCCTGGTTAATTATTGTAAGTATGGCTTTAATCTGACTGGCTTTATTATTGGTAAATTTAGCCAGAAAGTCATTTAATTCTTTATCACTCATTAATAATAATTGAAAGTGTTTAAAGCCATTTAAATTTAATTTATCAGGTAATGGTTTGATATTGTTGGCTTGTAAAGTTTCAATATCGTTGATCTTTTTGGTTAATTTGGTGGAGGATATGGTATCATTATCTTTGTTGGTTTTAAAAACCGGAATAACTTTTTGACGGGCAGCATCCCTTAAACTATGCGTTTTGACTTTATCAATAATTGTTACAGTTTTATCAGCAATAATATTTTTTTTGGCAATATCACCAACTTGATATTCGGTTTTCCATAAATAAGGAATAAAGGAAGATAAAATTGTGAAAATAAGCCCAGTAGCAATAATTAAACACCAAAACAAGCCAGAATGGCTGTGGCTTACGACTTTTGCTGAATTGGGCTGGTTTATTTCCATTAATTCAAGTTTACTAAAAGATATTTAAAAGGATATTAAAAAATACTTAATTTCATTTCATTAAAAAATATTATTATTTTATAAATCACTAACAATATAATTACACTTCTACTTAAATTAATATACCAAAAATTATTACTTTACTTGATAATTTTCAGATTTAACCATTTTTCTTAAAATATATATAGACTTACCTTGTGATTCATGATACGTTCTTACCAGAATTTCAGCTAGTAAGCCCATTAATACCAGCTGTACGCCAACCATAAAAAACATGGCGGTTAAAACTGGCAATGGTGTTTCAATAAAACTGGTATTATAGAATAATTTTAAAATTACCATCCAGCCAAAAGTCATAAACGAGGCTAAAACTGATAACAAGCCAGCTGAACCAAATATATATATGGGCTTAGTTGAATAACTGGATAAAAATTTAACGGTCATTAAATCAAGTACTACTTTAAATGTTCGCGATAGGCCATATTTGGAAACACCAAAAACCCTGGCATGATGAGTTACCGGTATTTCAGTAACGCGTGCTCCCATCCAACTAGCATATATGGGAACAAAGCGATGCATTTCGCCATAGAGTTTTACTTCTTTAATAACTTCTTTACGATAAGCTTTTAATGAACAGCCATAATCATGGAGGTTAACTCCACTGATAACGGAGATGATTTTATTGGCGCACCATGATGGAATAAGTCTGGTGATAAATTCATCTTGACGTTGTTTCCGCCAGCCACTTACTACATCATAGCCTTCATTTAGTTTATCTATAAGTTTACCGATATCTTGAGGGTCATTTTGTAAGTCAGCGTCCATGGGAATAATTATTTCGCCTTTAGAAAAGTCAATACCAGCTGATAAGGCTGCGGTTTGACCAAAATTGCGGACAAATTGTAAAACCGTTACACCGGGATCGATTTGGGCAATAGCGTTAAGCTTTTCAAATGATTTATCGTTGGATCCGTCATCGACAAAAATAATTTCATAACTTTGATTTAGGGCATTTAAAGCTTCTTTTAGCCTCACGTAGAGGTTGTCAATATTCGGATACTCATTGTATACCGGTAGGATAACGGATATATTTATCGTTGGTTTAGTCGGATTAAAACCTTTATAGTCATCATTACCGTTTAATAGATGATTTTGACTATTTAAATAATCAAATTTTGAACTTACCATAAAAACCCTCGTAAAATTATATTCAATTAAAATATCAGAAAGGAAAATTAATTGCAATTGACAACATAATTATTATGAATAGATTCCTTGATTAATGCAAGTAAAAAAAGTTAAGCTTTACAGTTGTAAAGCTTAACTTTTTGTCATTAAATATGGTCGATAAATTACTAGCTAAATTTGCCTTAAGGCTTTAAGATAATAATTATGACAATTATTCCTTCTAAAGCTGGCAATATTAAATCTAATTCAGTTTCAGGTAACAATACTGAAAATAATTTAACTTTAGCGGTTGGGTCAAGTAAAGATCGTAATATTGTAAATAATGAAAGTTTAGCAACCAATACAGTCAAAGTTGACCATATTCGACCTAGTGATTTTTCGCAATATTTAGGCCAAAGCAGTGTGGTTAAAGTTTTACAGACTTCAATTAAGGCTGCTAAGGTCAGAAATGAAGCCCTTGATCATGTCTTATTTTATGGACCTCCTGGGCTTGGTAAAACTAGTTTAGCCTTTGTAATGGCTAATGAATTAGGCTCTAAATGTTTTGCCACATCGGCTAAATCGTTAGAGCGCCCAAAAGATATTTTAGGTCTGTTATGTCAACTTGGCCCAAATGATATTCTTTTTATTGATGAAATTCATGGCTTATCTAAAACAGCCGAAGAATTGCTTTATGAGGCAATGGAAGATTTTTGTTTAACTTTAACAACCGGCAAAGGACAAACAACTAGAAGTATAAAATTGCCATTACCAAAATTTACTCTTATTGGTGCAACTACCAGAGTTTTTAATTTATGTAAGGCGTTACGGGATAGATTTGTTTTTTCGTTTCGTTTAGATTTTTATAACACTGAAGAATTAAGTAAAATTGTGGACCGAGCTAGCTTAATTTTAAAAGTTAAAATTGATAATGCTGCCTGTCTGGATATAGCTAAACGAGCTCGCGGCACCCCACGTATTGCGATAAGGTTAATTAAAATGGTGCGTGATTTTAGTCAGGAATTAAACCAGAATTTAATTGACAAAGATTTGGTTAACTTGGCATTAAGCCATTATAAGGTTGATGAATATGGACTAGACGATACTGATAGGAAATTTTTAAAAATTTTGATTCAGAATTTTAAAGGTGGACCTGTTGGTATTGAGGCAATTGCTCAAGTGCTGGGTGAAGATATCCAGACTTTGCAAACGGTATGTGAACCTTATCTTATTCAGGCTGGTTTTTTAATACGAACGCCTAGAGGTCGCACAGCTACTAAATTGGCTTACGAGCATATTTTGTAATTTTTTTAGTTTAAAGGTAGTAAAAGGATAAATTATGAAAAGTCCAAATGTCCAAAAACTTATTGATAATAACGGGTGCGGTTAAAGATTTTAGGCATGATCGCTAAGATTTAATTTAGGTAATTTCTTTAGGTAACAAATCACCAAAATGAAAAATAAAATGAGGATATTATCAGGTTTTCTTTTATTTTTAACGGGCGTATTTTGTTTTATTTTTGGTGGCGTATTTTTAGCTTTTACCTTAGGACTAGCCTGTTATTTGGCTGGGGTTGAATATATTAACTTGGTTAAGGCTAAAGGAACCAGGCCTAGTGTTAGAATTGTTAAAGTTATGATTGTTGCCTTTATGCTAACAGCATCTTTGCCTGGTTTAGGCATCCCCGCTTTACAGAATTTTTCGGCTCTAGCTCATTTTCCGATTTTACTAACTGTAGGTATCTGTTTATCCTTCTTTCGTTTATTGTTTCGCAATGAGCACCCGCCAGCAACGATCGCGGATATTGCTACAACTATCTTGGGTTTTATTTATTTAGGCTTTTTACCCTGTCATTTGATTTTATTGCGTAATTTATGTCCCCAAAATTTAAGCTTGCCGACAATTGCCTGGGAACAGCCAGGTGTAGCTTATTTATGGGCTTGTATGTTTACAATTTGGGCTACCGATGTTTTTGCCTATTATGCAGGAAAATTATTAGGTAAAACTTTGCTTTACCCTCAAGTATCCCCTAAAAAAACTATTGAAGGCTCTGTGGGGGGATTGCTTGCGGCCATATTTTTTAATACCTTGGTTTTTTATGTTGCGGATTATTATTTGTTTAAATGTCATCCGTTTAACTTTCAAACTTTACAGGCTCCGTTTATGGGCATTTTAGTTTCAGTGGCAGCCCAGCTTGGCGATCTTTGTGAATCTTTGCTTAAGCGCGATGCTGGCGTTAAAAATTCTTCCGAAATTATTCCTGGACATGGTGGTTTGTTAGATAGGGGCGATAGTGTGATTTTTGGTGGAGCAATTGCCTATTACTGGATTAGTTTATTGATTTTACACCATTGGTGATTTGGTTTAGTCCTAGGACTTTGACAGTTTTAGTTAAATTGCTTAGTATTGCGTTTTCAATTTAAGGCTACAATAAATCAGTATATGAAAGATAATGGCGGCGTTTTGATGTTTTAATTTGAATGCTGCGTTATTACGGAATCGATATACTGGTTAATTAAAAATTGGTTGTTTCATTAATAATCGATCCGTGCAAGTTCTCAAGTGATAGATTGGGCGATAATTTGTTAAATTATTAATTAAATTTCACGGTTGCTTGTTGTCATGTTGCGATTTATTTTGTTATAATAAACAAATAGTCAAACTGATTATTATGATAATTCTTGGAGAGGTGGCTGAGTGGTCGAAAGCGGCTTCCTGCTAAGAAGTTGTACGGTCAAAAACTGTACCGTGGGTTCGAATCCCACCCTCTCCGCCATTTCGTTTAATAAGTTGGATTATAGTTTAATTTGCATTTAAAGCATTCTTAATTTTATATTCAAGAATTAATTGTTCAGCTGTTAACTTTGGATCTAAATTAAGAGCTTTTATACCTTCGTCAATGCGACTAAACTGATTGGCTTCACTGATCCTTGTTACATTGTTGGGCGATAGGCTAAGATAAACTGCTTCCATAGGTATTAAACCAACCAGTTCGGCATTTCCGGTTTTAACCTGAAAATGGTTAGCGGCCATTCTCACTGCTTCGTAAGCTGTATAAGGCGTTGTTAATTTATAATCGGTAATATTCATGGCAATCTGGCTGAAATTATTACTATTCCAACCATAGGCCTGTAGCCCATTGAGACTAAAATTAGTGCTAAGATTATTGATTAAATTAAGGTCAGCGTGATTGCCTATTTTTATTTTAGGCTTGTCACGCGCTAGGCGTAGATGTCGGGCTATATTTTTAATTGTAGTGGTATTATTTGTAGCTAAATTTACATTATAGGCTATAAGTGGTGGACGAACCCCAATAAAACCAGCTCCAAATTTAGCATTATAAAACTTAGCTCCATAATCCGGAAAAATTTCTTTATTTAAACGTGCCGCTAAACTTTCGTAGCCACCTTTACGAATGGGCGCAATATATCTATTTGCTAAATTTAAGGCTGATAAATTATAGCAAAATAAGGGAATTTGAAAATCATTGGCAATTATTGGACTTATTTCACTTATGATATGTTGACAGTCCTGGTAGGTAACTTGGGAAAGAGGTACAATAGGACAGACATCTAGGGCGCCAAGACGTGGATGAATGCCAGAATGATTGCGCATATCAATTAAAGTGGTGGCAGTTTTATAACATTCATAAATAGCTTCACTTATTTTAACTGGATGACCAATAAAGGTAATTACACTACGATTAGCATAGTAGGATGAATTGGTATCAAGAATATGAATAGTATCAATTTTTTTGAGGTTTTTAATTAAAGAATCAATAAAATTTAAATTGCGGCCTTCACTAAAATTAGGAATACATTCAATTAAAGGAGTGGTAAATTGAGGAATTGTAAACATAGATTTTAGTAAACGAATGTGTTGATGTTTTACGTAATTAGCAAAGTTTGGAGGAAGTTAGTGCTTTTATTTTAGTCATATATTTTATGTTGGTCGCCAATATTGACAATTTTGAAAGTATTTTTTTAATGTTTGGTGGTGGTGATTTTCGGTTTAGGGGATTTTAAATAACTTATTTTAAGGGTAAGCCATAAAGTGATTATGGAAATAAGAGCCCAGATTATACTCCAGAAAGCTGGACTAATACCAGAAATTTTTGCCATATTGGTGGCATCGCTAAAGGTATTGGTATTGGTAAAAGTCGAAATTTGAAATAAGACGGTTAAATCGGTGAAACTATTTAAAATAATTTGTATACATAAAAACATTAGCAGTAGATTAGCCATTTTATCATTTAATTTTATACTTGAAAAAATAAAGGCTCCCCCCATGATTAATTCAACAATAATACTTTGAATGGCCTGAATTAACATACCTGGGGCAAAAATAGATTGTGAACTTAAAAATAAAGCTGCCAAGATTACACTTACCCCAATAAGGAATAATAGTATACGGGCAATAAGTTTAAATTGTGAAAAAAACAGGAGAATGCAGCCAACTAAGGTTGTGCCAATATAGCCAGCCGGAGTATAAATCCAGGGATTGCCACCACTGCAAAAAGTAAGCCCGCCATGACCCAGCCCATCACTAACAATCGTTAACCCACTAACCTGTCCTCCGGTAGCTATGCAGGCAATGGCATGAGACAATTCATGGATCATTGTTACAATATAGCTGACTGGTAAAAGTAAAGTGGCTGCTATTGGCGTATTCCAAAGTAATAAACAGGTAACAGTTACAAGCCAAAAACTGGTTTTAATGCTTACATTGTTGATTTTATTTAAATATGTTGAATTTGTACTTAAGTTATTGTCAGGCATTTAATTTTTATTATTGTAATGATATGATATTATCAGTAATTTAATTTTGGAAATATTTTACCATTAAATGACGTTAACTTTAATAAATGTATTTACTTAAGCCATAAACATATTAGTCGTCTTGCTTATTAATATATTTAACTATTGAGATTAACGATAATGGCAAATTCAAGATGTGGTATTTTATTGTTTTTACTTAAATTATAACTTTGTATTATGAATGAATTTGACCCTCAAGCTAAACACCGAAAACTTCAGGCTAAATATTTTAATGATAAAGTGAAAATATTTACGAGGGCTATTCCTGGTGAAATTGTCGAACGCACCAAAAGAATTGTTGATTTAAGCTTAACTAATACGACTGATAAAATTCTTGATGTAGGAACGGGAACGGGTGTCCTTATTGAACATTTTTTAGAATTTGGTATCCTTGCCCAAAATATTCTTGGCTTAGATCTTACTCTAGGTATGCTCGTTCAGGCAGGACAGAATTATCCTCAGGTTAATTTTTGTCACAGTGACTTCCTGGATTTTAATAATCAGTCAAAATTTTACTTAAATAATGAGTTGATTCATTTTAATTATGATTTGTTCAATATTATTTTTTTTAATGCTTGTTTTGGCAATATTTTCAACCAGGATGCTGCCATTGCCAAGGCCTACACATTAATTAATCCTGGTGGGAAAATTGTCATAAGCCATCCAATGGGAGCCCAATTCGTCCAAAAACTGCATGCATTTGAACCCCATATTGTTCCTTATCCGCTACCTGATTTGCCTGTATTGAATTACTTTTGCCAAACGTATAATTTAAAACTGGATTTGTTTGAAGATGAAAGTGAATTTTACCTTGCAATTCTTGTCAAGATTTAAGTTATACTGACTTTGTATTAATCATAAATATAGGCTATGTGATTGTTTCGCTAAAATTTTTGCCAAGGACTAGTTAAACAACGTTGTTACAAGTTAAGGTCAATGTGATTGTGAGGCAAGCCTTTTGTCAAGGACTAGGCCTAATGCTTAATATTAAATTTCCCTTAAAATTGAATTAAATCATAACCTTATTTGTAGTTATTTGACTTACAATTATGCTTATAGTTTTAGGCTTTTATTTGGACAATTAGGTCAATTTAAAGTAAGTAATATTCTAGTGTTTTAGATTTAGATAAAACAATATTTATAATCGAGAGGTAATTAAATGACAACTGTAACTGCTACTGAAAAAGAATCAAATACTTTACGCGAATGGGAAAATGATGATTTTATTATGCAACAGTCCAGGTTGTCGAAGGCTAGTAAGATATTAAATTTGACTGATGATGAGTTGGCGCCGCTCAAACATCCTAAACGAGCTTTAACCGTGGTTGTACCCGTTAAAATGGATGATGGCTCAACTGCCTCATTTGTGGGTTATCGGGTTCATTACGATTTAGCGCTTGGGCCTGGTAAAGGTGGGGTTAGATTTCATGATAAAGTAAATTTAGGTGAAGTTACCGCTATGGCAATGCTAATGACTTGGAAATGTGCCTTAATGAATTTGCCTTTTGGTGGAGCCCATGGTGGCATTAGGGTGGACCGTAATAAATTAACTAAAACCGAATTAGAAAGGCTAACTCGCCGCTATACTTCCGAAATAATTGAAATGATTGGCCCATCTTCTGATATTGCTGGACCCGATTTAAATACTGATGAACAGGTTATGGCCTGGATGATGGATACATATTCAGTTAATAAAGGTTATACCGTGCCATCGATTGTAACTGGCAAGCCTAAATCTATTGGTGGATCCTTTGGCTTGACAGAATCAGCTGGTTTTGGTGTAGCCTTAAGTTTAAAACGCTTTATTAAACATAAGCAGATTTCTAAAAATGATACTAGTGTAATTATTCAAGGACTGGGTCAGGTAGGATCCAGTGTAGCCAGTAGTTTGGCTAAATCTGGATTCAAAGTTACCGGAGTTTCGGATAGTATGGGCGGACTGTATAATGCTAAAGGTATTGATATTGCTAAATTAGCTAACCATGTTAAAATTCATCAAAGTATGAAAGATTATCAAGAAGCCCAGTTCTTAAATAATGATGAATTATTGCAAATGAGTTGTGATGTATTAATTCCTTGTGCTGTTGCTAATCAGATTCACCGATCCAATGCTAGCCTATTAAAATGTAAATTAATTGTCGAAGGTGCTAATGCGCCAACGACGTTTAAAGCTGATGAAATTCTTGAAGATAGGGGCATTGAAGTTATTCCTGATATTTTAGCTAATACGGCCGGAGTGACTATTGGTTATTTTGAATGGGTTCAAGGTTTAATGCGGCTATTATGGACACAAGAAGAAGTCTATGAACGGTTGGAAGGTCTAGTTAATAATGTCTGCGATAATGTGTTTACTTATGCCGACCAGCATAAAGTCAGTTTACGAATGGCTAGTATGTCTTTAGCTTTACAAAAAGTTCTTGATGCCCGTAAATTACGGGGACTTTATCCTTAAAAAGACTGAATATTTATATTTTGAAAAAGTTAAACAAGTTAGATTGGTAAATTTGATGGATGTGGAGACTTTAGTAATTTAAGATAAATTTAATATAAATTATCTCAAATTACTAAGAAAACCATTGCTTTTTTATAAGGTCGAATATTTGCTTATTTTTAAATATTAGTTATAATTAATATTGGAAGTCCTCTATAAATATTTGAATCGGCAATAAGATTGTTGCTAGTTAATTTATAATTAAATGAATATACAATTATTAGATGATGCCAGTTTAATTAAACGCAGCCAAGATGTTTTAGACGTTATTGGTACAAATTATTGTTTCATAAATTATCTGACTAATGAAATATTTCATAATAAGAACTTTAATTTAGACTATTTTAAAGATGAAACTATCATTCACTTGTTTTTAAATAATGGTATTAAAGATTTTCATACAAATTTAATTTATCACACAACTAAAGATGTCCATGGTGCTGACGTCAGTGTATCGATTATGAAATTAAATGATAATGTTGGTATGTTGTTTTTTGTTAGTCAGGAGGATATTAAAAATCAAAAAGTTTTTGAAAGTAATTTATATAAGACGGTTATTAATAATTCCTATAATGCTTTTGTTATGATTGATAATGATAGTAAAATCTGTGAGTGGAATAAGCAGGCACAGTTGACTTTTGGCTATAGTCGTGAGGAAGCTATTGGCCAATCTTTAACTAATACGATAATTCCATCCCAATTTCGTCAGCGACACTTAAATGGCTTAAAACGCTATCTTGATACTAGCTCTAGTACTATCCTTAACAGTCGTCTGGAACTTATTGCACTTCATAAAGATGGGTATGAATTCCCGATTGAACTTACCGTATTTTTTATTACTAAGGATATTAATAATATAAGTTATTTCGGGGCTTTTCTTCAGGATATTACGCAAAAAAGAAATTATTTAAGTAAAATTGAAAAATTAAATAATGAGCTAATGATTTCTAATAAACAACTGGAACAATTTGCTTTTGTGGCTGCCCATGATCTTAATCAGCCACTTCGAACTATTAATTGTTATGCGCAAATTCTTCAGGATGATTTAAAAGATAAAATCAACTTAGATCAACAAGAAAATTTTGATTTTTTAATTCATAGTGCTGATCAGTTGCAAAAATTTATTAATGATTTATTAGAATTTTGTAAAATTGAGAATTTACAAATTTCAATAAGTAAATTCTCACTGGATGAATTAATTAAGGAAATCATTAAATCACATGAAATTATTATTAAGGAAAATAAAGCAAAACTTATTTATAATAAATTTCCAGTTATTAATGCTGACAAAATTAAAATTATGACATTGTTAAATAATTTAATTACTAATGCAATTAAATTTAATAAGAATAAAATTCCTCAAATTAATATTGTATATAATGAATCTTCTACACATTATATTTTTAAGGTAAAAGATAATGGTATCGGGATTAATGAAAAATATTTAGGAAAAATCTTTAATTTGTTTTATCGGCTAAATCCTGATATCCCAGGAACTGGTATTGGATTAGCTGTCTGCCAGCGCATTGTAGCCCAACATGGTGGCAGTATTATCGTAGAATCAGAAGAAGGCAAAGGTTCCTGTTTTACCTTTACTATTGCTAAGAATTTATAAATAAGGAAGTGTCAAATGTCTAAAGAAATTAAAATCTTAGTAGTTGAAGATAATTTTGCCGATGCTAAATTGATTTTAAGAGGTTTGAAACAGTTTAAGTTTACTAATCAGGCTATGCATGTATCGTGTGCTAATGATGCCATAAAATTACTTACGAATCAAAGTCCGTATGAAATCTCTCAACTTCCGGATCTTATTTTTTTAGATTTAAATTTACCAGATATGTATGGTATTGACTTACTAACTTATATAAAAAGTCAGGATGAATTAAAACATATTCCCGTAATTATCCTGTCTCACAGTAATAGTAAAAATGACATCTTAAGAAGTTATCAGAATTATGCTAATTGTTATATTAATAAATCTAATGATTTAAATGGTTTAGTTGAAATTTTTCAAAAATTGGAAAATTTCTGGTTTACCATTGTTAAACTGCCAAGTTAAGAGGTAATGTATATGAGTAGTATTAAAACCCAAGAATTTAATATCCTTCTGGTTGAAGATAATTTAGCTGATGCTAAGCTGTTTAAAAAAGCTCTTAGTGGAAGCAGTGACATTGAATATAAGATTATTAATGCAAGATCACTTACTCAAGCATTTACCTTTTTAAGTAAACATAATTTTGATATTATTGTTTTAGATTTGTTTTTACCTGATGAGCAAGGTCTAGATACTTTTAAAAGTATTTATTTGAATTGTAAGCATATTCCAATAATTATTTTAAGTGGTTTAACTTCAGAAAATATTGCACTGGAAGCTATTAAACTTGGAGCCCAGGATTATTTAATTAAAGGTCCGCATTTTTTCGCGATTCTGGAGCGCAGTATTAAATACGCCATTTATCGTAAAAAACAAGAACAAGAAATTAAAGACTTAAATTTAAGTCTTGAGACAAGGGTTTTAGAATTAGCGCAAATTAATTATGAATTAGAGTCAACTCATAAAAAATTACATGAAACCAAAGATGAAAATCTGTTTAGTTATCAGGCTAAATTACAGTTAACCAGCGAAATGTTAAGTCTTATACAGGCGACCTCTAAATCATGTTGTGAAGCTATAAAATTGCTTGGCAATACCAGTTTAAAGCCTGAACAGGTTGAATTGCTTAATATTATTGAGCAATCCTGTAAGAATACTTATGATAAGACATTAAAATCCATGTATTTTCATAATTTAAAAGAGACAATACTATTTGCGCAAAACGATCCGTTTAATTTGGAAAATGTTGTAAATAGTACTGTTGAATTGTTTATTCCATTTTTAAAAGAAAAGAATATTTTTTACAGTGTTTATTTCGATCCAAATTTACCCGATACTTTTACTGGTGACGAATATAAAATCAGACAAATTCTCATTTCTTTAATGTCTAATATTATTAAATCAGCAGTAAATGGCTATATTTTAATTCGAGCTGATTTAGATTCAATTTTAAAGAATAATGTTTGTAGCGTTAGTCTTATGATTAACAGTTCTAATAATGAAATAGATTCCGAATTTCTCCACTTACTGCTCGAAAATAAAGATAATTTTACCCCTATTGAGATGAACGATGAGCATAATTTAAGTATAGCTTTATGCAAGTCATATATTGATTTATTGTCAGGCAGCTTGGAAATAGTTAAAAATGATAAGTTGGAATTAATTGTTAAGTGTAAAATGCCTTTACAGGCTATCGAAATTAGAACCGGTCTTAAAATATTTAATGATAATAGTAATATTAAAATTTTAGTTATTTGTGATAATATTGTTGAATCTAAGCATTTGGCTGAATATTTAGGTCATTTAAGCTTAAGCACTGAATTTTATCATAATATTGATGAGGGTTTAGAAAAGCTGATTATTGCTCGACAAAACAATATTAATTTTGACTTATGTATTATTGATCTGGAATCAGAATTAAAGAACAACCAATTAATTAATCGCATTGTTCACAACCCTGGTTTTAAAAATTTAAAACTGATTATTATTGGTAATTCTCAATTACAAGGATATGATACGTTTGACCAGATAATAGCATTTTTAAATAAGCAATTTCTTAAAGATGAATTATTTTTAGCGGTTAATAGTTTAAAGCCTTTGCGTCAAATAATGCCAGTTAACCAAGGTAAGCTTACGCCAAATATTTCAGTTAAGCCTAGAATATTGCTTGCTGAAGATAATCTGACTTTACAAAAATTATTTGTAAAACAAATTGAAAAGCTTAATTTTGCTATAGATGTTGTTAGCAATGGTAAACAGGCGGTAAATTTATTTATTGAAAATGAATATAGTATGGTCATTTTAGATTATCAGATGCCAGTTATGAATGGCAGTAAAGCTAGTGAAATTATGCGCAATATTGAAAAATTTCAAGAATATAAATGGCCTTGTCCTATAATCATGATGAGTAGTTGTGCTACCGAAGAGCAAATAAAATCAGCAATAGTTAGTGGTGCTAATGAGTTCATTTTTAAGCCAGTTGGTTTAACTGAATTAAGCAATATATTAAATCGCTATGTATATGATTATCAAGATGATGCTCTGAAATATAAGGTAAAGGCTGTGCCCAAAGCCAAAACAAATACTATTAACGGCGATAAAGTTATGCAAAACGAGGAATGTGATCTAAGTAAAATTTCTGCTGCTAAAATAATTGAATGTATTGAGACCAAGTGTTTAGAGGCTAAAGCATTAGCGGTTTCAGCTTTGCACGAGGATGCTTTAATTAGATCCGCTTTGGCAGTATCTAAGTTTACCCCTGCTTACATTTTATACTTTTTAAGTCTTGATGACGATGTTAATGTTCGTTATAGTGTAGCCGAAAATCACTTAACCCCACTTGATATATTAACAGGCTTAGCTGAAGATGAAAATGCATATGTAGCATATCGAGCAAGTAAAACCTTAAAAAATCTTAAGTCTTAAGCTGACTACGCTATATAGTATGTTTAGTCAAGATAAGTTAAAAAAATAATTCCTATGAATATTATTAATTCCAAAATAATTCCTTATAGATATGATAAAATATTTAAATAACTACCAAATTAAGCTACGCTTAATTTAGTGGCAAGCTTAATTCATAACTTTTTCTAAGGATTCTTCCATGAACGATAGAAATCAGAGTAATAATTCGGGTTTACCTAATAATCCTAATAATGATGATAAAAATAAAGCCCAAAATTTATCTAGTAATTATTTGAATTCCTTAAGACCTAGTATTGGTTCACAGACTAATAAATGGATGTTAAATCTTAAAGAAGATTTAAGCAAGCAATTGCCAGATCTACTGCCATCGGTTAATTCCCAGGAATTAAAAATTAGCCACGATGTAATTGCCAATAAAATTTTTGATCAATTATCTAAATATGCTTTTGAATTTAGCAAAGATGTTGCTAATCCAGAATTTAAAATTAGCACTGAATTACCATCGCGAATTAATCTGCCCAATAATGTCGCAACTATTCCTGGTAGTAAGGCTAATTTTGGGCTGCAAGGTCATATCTATACTCGACAGTGGTCTTTAATTATTCGTAGTGTGCCAACAAAAATCAAAGTATATGTAGTCCCGACTCAGTATTTAATTAGACTTAGTGCTACGCCTGATGAATTCCCGGCTTATATTGAATTCGTCTATAATCCTAGTCATGAAAATTGGCAGATTGAAGGCGAAGAGTTACATTTAGATGTTTTGTCAACAATTGGCAAAAGATTATTTGCTTATTATATTCAGGTGATTCAGGGTGTGTGTGATGGGTCAGAAAAATTCTATTTAAAAGGAAATAAACCCGAACCGGTTTTTGTAAATCGTGAAATAGCTGATAGTGGACCAGCCTTTCTCTCGCCATATGAAAATAATAATTTACTTACGAGTAATTTACCGCCAAATGTTGTAACACCTACAACTTATTCTGGTAATGCTAATCAGTTGCCAAAGCATCCACAAGCTAATATGCCGCAAGCTAATATGCCACAAGCTAATATGCCACAAGCTAATATGCCGCAAGCTAATACGCCGCAGTCTAATATGCCACAAGCTAATATGCCGCAAGCTAATATGCCGCAAGCTAATACGCCGCAAGCTAATACGCCGCAGTCTAATATGCCGCAGTCTAATATGCCACAAGCTAATATGCCGCAAGCTAATATGCCACAAGCCAATATGCCGCAAGCTAATATGCCACAAGCCAATATGCCGCAGTCTAATATGCCGCAAGCTAATATGTTCGGGCAAAATTTTTTCGGACAGTCTATGCCTGTTTCACCTTTGACTAAATCAGCTGATGTCTTCGTCAATACGCATAATCCTAATCAGTCAGCACCAAGTAATAATCAGACCGATATGCAACAAGGTCAAAATTCGTTTCAAGGACAAGCAGCTATCAATGCCAGTGGTTTTAAGCAAGGCTATCAACAATCGGTCAACCCAATTAATGTGTCCGCTCAGCATAACGTCACGCCCAATGCCAGTAACGTCTATGCTGGCGTAAATGGCCTGAATAATGCCGGGCAAAGTGGACAAAGTAGTCAAAGTTTAGCCAGGCTAACGGAAAATAGTCAGATGATGTTTATTGCGGTTGAATCTTTGAATAAAGAGCTTAATTTGATGATTAATACTTTAACGGACATAACTGCTGAAGCTATGGCAGCTCAAGATATGGTAGTAGCTATTAAATCATTGAAATGTGTAAATGCCTTAAAATTACAAAAAGAACAATTTGAAAAATTCACTAAGGAATGGAATGACATTATTAATTCATAAGGTATATTTAGGTTAATTAGGCTGATTTAATTAATGAATTATTCTGAAAGCATTGATTATATTGAAAGTTTAAGTAAGCATAGTACTTATTCATTGGCTAATATCAAGGAATTTTTAAATTATTTAAATAATCCTCAAAATAATTATCCCAGTATTCATATTGGTGGCACTAATGGTAAAGGCTCATCGGTAAAGATGTTAGCCAGTTTACTGGCTGATTTCAATTTTACAACGGGAATGTTTACCGGACCACATATCCATGATTGGACGCAGCGCTATGAAATTAATGGTCAATGTATATCTAAAGAAGAATTTTCGCGAATAAGTTCAATTTTAAAAGATTTAAATTATAAATTAGCTCAGCAAAATCCGGAATTTTTAGGTCTGTCGTGGTTTGAATTTTTAACAGCTATAGCATTTTACTGGTTTAAGGAACGTAATATTGATGTTGCTGTCATCGAAGTTGGTATGGGGGGGAGGCTTGATGCTACCAATATTATAACTAATGTTTTAGCTACAGTTATAACCAATACTGAATTTGATCATGAGCATATACTTGGTGATACCATTACTAAAATTGCCTGGGAAAAAGCGCATATTATTAAGCCGCATACCCATATTATTACGGCTTGTAATAATGATGGACTTAAAGTGATTAAAGAATTTGCGCAAAACAATGATGCTCCGATTTTGATTATTGACCCTAAAACTTTTAAGCTTAAAGTTGTTAATGGTGATCATAATTTTAATCTGGTCTATGAACAATTCCTGCCCCTAGTTAATCGTCATTTAAGACTAATGGGTTTATTTCAGACAACTAACTGTCTTGGCGTACTTTTAGCTTTATACATTGCTTTAACTAAATTAAATATTAATATAGTGGTTGACTTGCCTAGCTTTTTAACCGTAATTGCTAATTCACTTAGTAAAATAACTTGGCCAGGACGTTTTCAATATTTGGCTGATCAAAAAATTCTACTTGATGCCTGTCATAATATAAGTGGTGCTATAGCCTTAAGAAAATCCTTAGATTTTTATTTTCCCAAAACTAAGTTTATTTTTATTTTTGCCTGTTATTTTAATAAAAATCCGGCAGGCATTTTAAAAGAAATTTTGCAGCCAGATGATATCCTTATTGCAACTCAGTTTAAGGACAAACGGTTAACTTATGCTCCAGAGGAGTTAGTTATACATGCCCGTAAGTTTTCACCCAATCTTAAATCTTGTTCTGATATCAAAGAAGCTTTGTCGCTAAGTTATAAACTTTTAAATGACAATCAGATTATCGTTGCCATTGGTTCTTTTAAAGTTGTAAAGGAAGTAAATGAATGTTTAGTCAAAAAGCCGGATATGGTTAATTAGCAAATTTGGGGTATTTTCCTAAAATAATGATTTTATTAGTTAACTGATTCTGATTGCGAATTTGCAATGTGACTGAATCATTTGGCTGCATGTCTTGAATGATTTTTCTAAGTTCAAGAATATTATTGATTTTTTTATTATTGATAGATTCAATTAAATCGCCGGTCTTGAGCTTAGCGATATCGGCTGGCCCATTTTTAAGCACATTGGTTACAATAACACCACCCAATGCTTTTGCGTTAGGTAACTGGCCAACCGCAAAGTCAGGATATTTGTTTTCCATATACATACCCAGGTATGGTCTTGCTACATCACCATTTTTAATGATTTTGCTAAACGATTCCATTGCGGTATTAATAGGAATAGCAAAAGATAGTCGCCTGTCATAAGCTGTGATGGTATTAAGACCAATGACTTTACCATCTAGCGTTAATAACGGACCACCAGAATTACCCTGATTAATACCTGCGTCGGTTTGAATTAATTCCACATGATTTTTTAAATAGTTAATATTGCGATTTTTAGCGCTGATAATTCCAAAACTTATGGAATTACTTAAACCAAAAGGACTGCCCATAGCTAGGACAAAATCTCCAGCTTTAACGAGCGAACTATTGCCAATTTGAGCAAGTTTATCGTTGACCCGATTTATTTTAATGACGGCAATATCCGTAAATACGTCTTCACCAATTTTTTTAGCTTCATAAGTTGTATCGTTTTTAAAAGTTACTTCAATGGAATTGGCATTTTTAACAACATGGGCATTAGTAAGAATATAGCCATCTGAGCTGATTAAAATGCCCGATCCCAGACTTTCTTGAGCCATTAATTTGGGGTTAGGAATACTGGTAAAAGGTATAAATTTTAATTTGGTACTTTTTACATGGATTTCCACTAAATAATTAAGCGCATCCTGATAAATCTTATTAATTGTTTGGGAATTAAGAAATTGGGCATTTACAGACTCGTTTATAGTAGTTGAGACTTCATTGCGAGTCGTTGATTTATGACCAATAAATAATCCGATATTAATGGATAGTAAAAAGACTATTAAATACATTAATAATGATTGTTTATCGTGTTTATCGTTTGGATTCATTGAGCCGATTAAGAAATAAAAACCAGGCAATTTTGCCAAAATTTAACAGGTTAATAAATAGTTTAGAAAATGTCTATTTTTATCTTATCACTTGTCAGGTGTTTTGTTGAATTATTTTTTTAGGCAGTAACGAATTATTCTTTGCTAGCGTATTTTTGCTGAATATTTATTGAATCTAATTGCAGCTAATTTTTCAATAAAAATGATGAAATGGCAAAAGCTTGAAATAGTGCCACTTTTGCTCGAATGATGTTGATATTGCTTGTTGGCAACATCCTTGAAATGGTTATCAAGACAAAGATTTAATCACTTGGAAACGAAAAATTTACAAAAAAACTATAGCTTTTTTCAAAACTTAAGATAATATATAAATTATATTAAGCGATGCTTAATTATTAAAAATTAATTAGTTGTAAATGGTTTTACTACCTTTGAGGGTGTCATGGGTGTCTATTGTATTATTGGTTTAGAAATTGTATTTTTTACATTGGTTTTCTGGTATTTGTTTTTAAAACCAGATACTAAACCATCTATTAAAGAAAATGTTTGGGGTCAGTATGAAAATACGAAAAAATCTAAAATTGTCACAATTTTAAATTTTATTTTTAATAAATCTGGTATTAGTCCCAATCAATTTAATAATTTTGATGACAATAACTATTCTTTTATGGTTAAGTGGTCTAATAATTCTTGGGCTGATAAATTAAAGGCACTTATTATTTCCTGGATGTAATTTTTAAATTACGATAAACTTATTGCGTATAAAGTTATTTTAGGGTGTAAACGGTAGTATGATCACTAATTTAATACCTTGTTGTGCTCAAATGTCGCAGGCACAATAATTATATTTGCAAACGATATTATGATTACTAATTTAATGACTAGGTTTCAGCCAATAATGTATATATTCGTTGTTTTAAGCGCAACCAAATTATGACTGACAATTTAATTACTATTCAAAATATTGAA
>JAKAZS010000002.1 GCA_021815785.1 bacterium | reverse complement strand
GTAAATTGCCTCCGGCACTAGTTACAATAGAATTGCCGTATAAATGGATACTGCCACCATAAAAATCCGAGTTAGATAGACTAGAGACAGCATTAACTGATATGGTTCCTGATGGCAGGGTTAAAATTGCTGCTGTAGAGTTAGTTGAAGGATTTTGGGTGATTAACCTTAATTGACCGCCATTGCCATTGACTGCGGTTAAACTTAGATTAGTGGTAAGGTTTAGAGTTATACCGCCAGTTCCGTAGTTGTATATATTAATATTTCCGGCACTACCTGATATGAGACCGGAATTAGCGATAAGACTTCCGGTAATTCCATTAGTGCTCAAAACGCCAATATCAAATACATTAAAGCTGTAATCAGTTATATTTATTGAGCCACCATTTCCCGAGCCTATTCCATTAACTAATAAGTTGCCTTGAACGGATATGTTACCATTGGTACTAACGTTACCAGCTTGTAGGTTAATATTACCGCCATTGCCATTACTGCCCAGTGGGTTATTAGCTAGTGATAATATATTAGCTATTGAAATACTTCCGGAATTATTTATGATGGCGATACTACCACCGTTGCCAAAACTTGAATTGACCGATCCACCTGTAGCACTAAGCGATATTGTTCCGTTACCACTGTTAATATTAATGGTTGAAATGGAGTTGATAGCTAAAGTTATATTGCCGCCATTACCGTTATTTATGGCATTAGCTGATAAGGCAAAGTTAGCTGAACTGGTTGTACTTAGACCAGAACCAACAATACCAATACCGCCACCGTTAAAATCACCATAACTACCATTAGCACTCATGTTAAGTCCAGTAATAGAATTAGCTAGGGTAATAGTTCCGGTTGTAGTTAAATTGCTAATATTGCCAGCTAATATTTGATTAGCTAAAGTTATAATCTGGAGACTACTCGTACTAGTAGTTAAGGGGTCAAAACTACCTAAAATTAAATTATTACCTTGTCCATTTAGGCTAGTTGTATTTAAACTACTTGCTAACGATATACTTAATCCACCTGAACCCGCATTATTAATAATGGTATAAGCTGAACCCGTATCAAACATTGTATTACCTCCATCCTGGGCGGTAATGTTGCCCGAAATACCATTACCAGAAGCAAGGCTGCCAAGGGTAAAAGAATTACTGGAATTGGATACAAGGATTAAATTACCACTATTTCCAGCGCCAATGCCACTGGTATTTAGATTGCCCGTAATGGCTAGATTACCAGATCCACTGATGCCAGCTTCTAATAATATTGACGATCCGGTACTATCGGTAACATTTGGGTTTAAACCGGTTAGTAACGATGTTGTATTAATCGTTAAATTGCCACCACTTATAATGGTTGTATTCTCATTAGCACTAAAACTTGCTTGATTGGTTAAGGTACCAGTATTAGTTATGGTCATATTGCTAGCTACGCTACCAACGGTTAAATTAGCTGTAGCGGCATCAGCATATATATAAATATTGCCAACATTGCCACTAGCAGATCCGCCACTGGAATTTAAGGCTAATAAATTAGTACTTGTAATGTTTCCGGCATCAATAAAAACCGAACCACCATTACCATTACCAATAGCTTGAGCTGATAAACTTCCTCCATTTGAACCAATATTTAAAACACCAGAATAATAATTACTAGGGTTTTTGGATCCAGCTACTATGCTTATTGAACCGGCATGACCATAGGTTGAATTGGTGTAAATATTACCATTTAAGGTAATGCCCCCAGTACCCTGATTGGTTAGCGAAATACTGCCTCCATTAGAACTGAGGCCTCCTAATCCAGTATAAAAGCTATTGGCTGATAGCGATCCAGTAATATTCATGGCATCGGCGCTATTGGATGTAAGGGTAATACTTCCACCTTGACCATAGCCAGTTGCACTTACATTAATACTACCGGTAATAGTTAAATTCCCGATAGCAGATTGTCCCCTAGGGGCAACACCAGCTTCTAGCGCAATACTATTGCCAGAACTGCTCAAACCGCTACTTACTCCGTAGCTTAAAGCTGAAGTTGTAACATTTAAATTCTTGGCAGTGATAATAGAAATTGTACCATAACTGCCATAATTTAAGCCTGTATTAGTAATGCTTATTTCGTTATTGCCTGAGCCAATTGTTAAATCACCTAAAGATGTTTGAACCTTGATAATTCCAGCATAAGATGTATTTGTTCCACTGGCATTTAAATTTAAATTACCCGATCCGGTTACATAAATATTACTGCCTTGAATATCAATTTCTTGAGTTAAAGACGTACCGCTATTATTGCTTAAAGCTACTGAAATTGTGCCACTGGCTATACTTACAGCACCTAATCCCGACTGGGTAGCTAGTGTCGTTGAAAAGCCTGAGACAAAGTTAAGATATGAACTTATGTTGGCAAATCCTGTATTAATGTCGATACTACCACCATCCATAACTGATGTTGTATTGGTGATTAAATTGGCTGTATTGGCTATTGTAACTCCACCAAGACTTTGATTGGAAATATAGAGGTGACCACCGCCAACAATACTTACTGTACCGTTTATGCCGTTAGTTGTACTGGAGTTACCTACGGTAAAAGTCGTACTGCTATCTGATAAAAGCACTAATTCACCTGCTTGGTTGTAGTTATTGAGACCGCCTGATGATCCAGTTACACTTAAATTGCCGTTAACTGTTAGATTGCCGTAACCACTAGCGCCAGCAAATAATATAATGTTGCCCCCATTTCCACTATTAGCTCCAGGGTTAATATATAAAAAACTGCTATTTACACTAAGATTTTCGCCGGCGATTACAACAACTGTGCCACCATTGGCATTTGCATAAGTTGGACTGTTAGTGTTTAGTTCAAGGCTACCATTCCCATTACCAATGGTAAGGTTGGAAGTCGCTAAACTGGATAGGATATTTATGGTACCACCGGTTACATAAGAATTAATGCCTGAGTTACTGCCTCCTATAGCATTTATGGTTAAGGGACCGCCACTTACAATTAAACTGGCTGTATTAATATTTATGGTTCCGCCGTTACCATAACTGCCATTAACGTTTAAACTATCACCACTACTTCCCGTATTAATAGTTAAACTGGCTAGCGACTGAGTTTGGTTTGAACTGGAATAATTTTGGGTTTCTAAAGTTAAAATTCCTCCATTACCATTATTGGTAGTTAGTATTAGATTTGTTGAAGGATTGTTTACAACCATGCCACCACTGCCATAATTAGCTATATAAATTGAACCAGCAGCTCCACTATTTCCTCCGCTAACATTAATTGATCCTTGAATACCGTTGATTAATGAAGATCCCCCTACGGTAAAGGGACTTGAGCTATTAGATAATAAAGTAACTGCTCCACCAAGACCATTGCCCAATCCAGTTAAATTAAGCGGATGAGTGATAAGTAAATTTTTGGCTGAATATAAGGATAACGCAGCTTGATTAGCATTAGTTCCCGAAATGACAAGTTGAATTGCGCTTGGATCAACTGTTAAGTTGTTTTGCGTAGATATTTCGATAGAATTACTGGAACTTGCTGATCCATTATTAGTTTCATTTAAATTTGCCTGAATACTGATTTGACCAGAACTAGTTCCAATGTTAAAAGTACCAGTTGAACTGTTATCAATTATTTGAACATTATAGGCACCAGACGTTAAATTATTATTTGTCGTATAGCCATTATTAACTAATTCTAAATTGGCAGTATTAGAAGTGTTTATATTACTGCCAGCCAAAATTATCTGACCATTGTTTGAATTAAAGCCCGTTCCACTAGTATTAATATTACCACCTGGCAAAGTTAGCTGACCATTAGTAGTATCAATATCGAGATTACTATAAAAAGGAATTATGTCGCGAACATAGCCTAATTCTACAGTGCCACCATTACCACCGTAACTTGCTACATTAATATTTGTGTCTGAGTTTAGTGTTATTCCGCCAATACCTAGATTCGTTACATAAACACTGCCACCATTACCACCAATTATTGGTGAGCTTCCGGTAATACTGCCTTCGATGCCATTATAAGGTAAAGTTGAAGAACCAATGTCAAATGGATTATTGGAATTACTGATAAGGTAAATGTTGGATCCGGCTCCATAATTTAAATTTCCGGTTATAACCAAGTTACCTAGTCCAACTGAAGCGTCATTGCTAAATATTGGGGCACCAGCTGCTAGAGTTAAATTAATTGTGTTTTGGTTATTATAGTTGGCTAATATTATGCCAGCTGGATTAACGGTTAAATTGCCACCGGAAAGTATACTTATGTTTGGTGAAAATACGTAATGTCCGTTTGTTGAGAATTGGTTTGGCGTGACCGCTACGGATATATTATCAAATCCTGTCCCAATATTTAAACTGGCATTTGGACTGGCAGCTTCAATATTAATAGTGTTAACATTTGAGCTAATCACTTGGCCCAAAGCACTTAAAAATAAGCTTCCTGTAACTGAATTTACATTTATATTGTATCCAGTCAGCGAAATGGAGCCAGCAATTGCATTATTGTTTGAACTGTTAGCGGTTAGGCTTAAGATTCCATTTATATTGATATTTTGATAGGACATCTGTCTAGTTGAACTTTGTCCACCAATAACGATATTGCCACCATAATAGTTTGTACTAGGTGAACTAGTTGCGTTAACTGATAATATACCACTGCCGATAGTTATATTTCCGCCTTGATAGTTATTATCGATTGTAATATTGCCACCATTGCCGTCAGAAGCTATAGCTGATAAATCATTTGCATTAGCAATATTGATTCCACCATAGTTGAAATTAGTCATATTAACCAGGGTAATACTACCACCATTACTCCTGAAACTGTTTACGCTGCTTGAACCATATTCGGAATTAGCTGTTAAAATTCCAGTTGTACCATTATTAGGAGTAGTAGCTGAATCTAACTGAAATACATTGGCCGAATTCCAGTATAAATTTAAATTCCCGCCGCTACCCTCGTAAGCTCCATTAACATTAAGATTACCCGTAATAATTAGATTGCCATTATAAACGTTGACATCATTATAACTGGTATGTACTTGAGGAACAAAGCCGGCATATAGTCCTATACTACCACCGTTAATTTGCGAAGTATTTGTTGATGTTGATGTTAAATTATTAGCAACATTTAAATTGGCTGAATTTACAATAATATTGCTGCCAGCATAAATATTAATACTGCCGGCTGTAATACTTGACGACGCCGAATTGTCGAGTCCAGGGCTGCCAGCTGTAGCCGATAAATTAAGATCATTGACTGCTGATCCAATATTCAAATTATCACCTCGAGCTGTTGAGGTGATACTAATTGTTCCCCCATTGCCAAAACCACCACCGTTAGCTAATATATTTAAATTACTGCTACCAGTTATGTTTAAATTAGTAGCTAGAATATTTACATTGCCACCGTTTTCAATACCATAAATTGGTGCTGTAATATTGTTTAAAAAGTAATTCTGTCCATAATCATTACTGCTTACATTAAGGGTTCCACTGGCAATAGTGACTGGACCAGTTGGCTTATTATTAATAATTGGTCCATATACGCCATAGTAATTTGGTGTAGAAGTATAGCTGTTATTGGGAATACCGCCCAGGGTTACGAAGCCACCGTTATAGCCACTTGCCATAATGTAAGAAGGATTAGTAACATCAATGCCACCATTGCCATTATTGGTAATGGTAATAGATCCAGCACTTGCACTCCCACCGAGACCATTCACATTAATACTGCCGGTTATGCCATTAATTGTAGCTGTATTGGCAACAACAAATGGGCTGTTGCTATTACTCGTTAAATTAATTGTTCCACCTGTTAAAGCGTTGTAATATGTATTAGCAATAGTTTGAAATGAATTTATATTTAACGATCCATTAATTAGTAAGTTGCCATTACCATTATTACCAGCTGATAAAGTTAGTGACCCAGCTGGAATCGATGTATATGTTAAATTAGCTATTGGTACAGTTGTGCTATTAAGTTGAAGATTGGTAGTGTTTACAGTTAAACTGCCACCAGTACTTATACTGACATTGCCAGCAGTACCAGCAGAACTATTAATGTAAGTTCCACCGTTATCGACAATGGACAAATCCCCTAAACTGTTGCCGATAGTTAAATTGCTACCAGCTCCATTTAAATTGATATTTATACTGGTGCCATTAGCCTGGATCGCACCATTAGCCATAATTGTTAAGGGATTGATGCCACTGCCACTTAAATTAAGATAACTGCCGTCAATAGTTATACTGCCAGGTGTAGTTGAATATTGAGCTGATAAATAGACATTGTTATAACCACTGTCATTAAGCGTGCCATTAGTTATGGTAACTGCTCCTTCAAAACCACCAGCTGGTCGTGGGCTTGATGAACCACCCCCAAGAGGATTGTATACGTTGGGAGTATATCCATATAAACCAAGGAATCCACCGCTACTGTATGTACCATTAATGCTTAAATCACTTGGATTGATAACCAGACCACCGGATCCATAATTAGTTAAATTAACAGTTCCACCGGTTCCACCTGTTACATTTATATTTCCCTCAAGACCGTTAGTTAAAATACTGCCACCAAGATTAAAAGCTGTGGCGGAACGAGATTGAATATTAATTGTTCCGCCATAATTAAAGGCATAGCCCGAAAAATTTAGGCTTCCCGTTATTAACACATTGCCAGAAGTGAATTGGTAGCTGTTACTGGATAGAGCCTGTACTCCAGCGGAGGCAAATAAAAAGCCACCTGTGCCGGTTCCGTTTAGGCTTAATGATCCTGGATTAATCGTAACATTATTAGCTGATGATATATTAACACTTCCTCCATTAGTGATGTTATTACCCATGGCTTGGTTCCCTGCATTACCACCAGTAGCTGAAATAACCAGATCGCCAGCTACACTACCAATAGTAACAGCTCCAGCAGTTGTTGGATCGTTAGCCACAATATTCATTAAACCACCATTACCATTGTTTGAGCTTGCATTAGCATTTAAGGTTAGGGTCGAACCAGTTATCGTTAAATCATAACCATAGACGTCAATATTACCGCCATTACCACTAATACTGCTACCTAAGGTAGCACTGGCTGAAATTGTTCCACCACCGGTAAAAGTTATGGGGCTGTAAACGATAGTTTGGGCAAATCCATTAGATTCAATTGAATTAATGGTTATGTTACCAGCATTTGCATTAATTGAATCGGCCGTAATATTTACAGCTGAAGCAAAATTAATACCACCAGAGCCATATTGGTTCAGGCTAATAACTCCACCCTTGCCACCAGCTAGTCCTGAATCCACGTTGATTTTCGTTGGCGCATTAAAAGCTGACGTGCTACTGTCATCTATGGTGAAATTACCACCATTGCCATTGCCAGTACCTGCTAGGTTGATATTACCGGTTAAATTTATCGCTCCAATATTGGATATGGTATTGCTTAAAGTTAAGCTACCACCATTGCCATTTGTTGAAAGTGTTGCTAGGCTTAATGATGACATTGCTACTGTTATATTAGTTGCTGTAAGCGATACAGAGCCAGCATTAACTTTGTTATTACCTGAACTGCCTCCATTTGCTGAAATGGCTAAATTATCGTTGTTTGAGCCAACAGTTAGTGAGCTATTTAACGGATCGGTAAGATTAATTACCACATTACCACCATTGCCATTACCAGCACCATTAGCATTAACGTTTAAAGTCCCACTGGGTCCAGTAACGTTCAGATCAGCACTGCTTATATATAAATATCCACCGTTACCAGATGAGCCTGTACCATTTAAGTTAATAGTTCCAGTTGGAATAGTTATAGTACCATTAACATTAGTTAAGGAGATGTTTCCACCATTACCATTGCTTGAACTGGCCTGGATAGCTGTAGCTGAAGCAAGGTTTAATCCAGCTGAATTACTTAAATTAAAGGTAATAATACCTGCATTACCACTGGTACTACCTCCATTAGCCGTTACATTACCTTGAATCCCGTTAGCAATTCCAGCTCCACCATCAACCGAGAATGAAGTGTTGCTGGTTTGAGTTATAGTTAGATTGCCACCATTACCCGTGCCAGCGCCATTTAAGTTTAAGCCACCTGTAATCAGAATATTGCTAGCATTTATGGATAACGAGCCACCATTGCCAGATATTGCTGTTAAACTTAAATTACTGGGATTTATAGCTATTGATTGAGCTGGGCTAGAGTAGGTTAAATTATTATATAAATTTACGCTACCAGCATTACCCGATGTTGATCCACCGTTAGCACTGATATTAATATCGCCACTGGCTGAACCAACGATTAAATTTTCGTAATTTTGACCGTTTTGGTATATGTAAATATCACCACCATCGCCAGTTACCCCGCCGTTAGCATTCACGGTCAATAACCCATTGTTAAACAAACCACCGCTAGAGAAGAATGTAAAGCTACCGCCACTACCACTGCCATTACCATTTAAGTTCACCGTTAAACCAGGACTGTTTAAGTTAATACTGTTAGCATTTATGGTTAAATTACCGCCATTACCATTACTGCCTGATGGTGCGCTCAAATTAATTGTGCCAGAGTTGACAAAGGTAACTGCAGCACTATAGTAATTGTAATTAGCCGTTAAGGTAATACTGCCTTGATTTCCTAAAGCTGCTGAAGCTATTAAATCAGTAGTATTGGTAATGGTTATACCACCACTGCCATAATTATTAATGACAATACTACCGGCATTTCCGCCATTAAGTCCGGCATTAACAGATATACTTCCTTCAATCCCATTGATTGGGGTAGCTGTTAAGCCGGTGGTAAATGAATTTGTTGAGGTTGAATCTAATTTTATAGAACCACCATTACCAATACCATTACCATTAGCGCTTAGAGATCCTGAAATTATTAAGTTAGCCTGAAGACCTTGATAATTGTTATTGCTTTTGGTATTTACGCCGGCCTGAAGATTATAGGCGGCACCATTGCCATTTTGCGCTAGACTACTTGCCGTAATGCCACTGGGAGCTAAAGTGATATTTCCGGTTAGATCCTGAATGCTAATTGAACCACCATTGGAGAAAATACTATTAACTGATCCACCTGTAGCTGATAAAGACAGCTGTCCATTACCTGTGCCAATATTTAAATTGCCGGATTGAGTTACGATAGATATGCTTTGACCTGGTTCAACGCCAAGACCATTAGCTAATATTGAAGAATTAGCCCCATTAGTTATAATAATGTTGCCAGCCGCTAGGCTTACTTCATTACCGTTATTAAAACTTGGTTCGTAGCCAACGCCAGAGTATGAGTTTACATTTAAAATTGAATTATTGAAAGTAATGGCTGATGATGAGTCTGTATAATTGGCATTAATGTTTATTAGGGGATTTGAATATTTATAACTTGTGTCATTAATGGTAGCACTGTTAAGCGTTATGCCAGAATTGCCATAGTTATTAATGTTAATTTGCGCTGATTCATAACCATTTGCCTGTAATAAGCCAGTGATAGTTAATGGAGAAGAATTGACACTAGTATCAGTGTAGGCATTAATATTTATATTGCCACCATAAGTTATAATTGGTCCAGAAATAGTTAAATTACCGCCTAAATAGCTGTTAGCTGTTGTCGCTGAGCTTTGGTTGTTATAATTAACATTTAAGTCAGTATAGGTAGTGTTAACAGCTTGGCTCAAGGAATCGATTGTGTTGCTTAAACCATTGCCGTTTAAGCTTAAATTGCCATAATAGTCAAATAAGTTAATATTTACGGATGATGTATTGGCTGAAGTCGTTAAATTTGGATTAAGTAGCGTTTGGTAACTCGATCCAGTATTGGCGATTATGGCAATATCATTGGCTGCATTGCCAATAGTTAAAGAATTCCCATAACCATCAATGTTTATATTTATGTTTGATGTGTAATAGACCTGACTGTTATTGCCTGAATTACTAACATTTAAAGTTAAAGCTGTTGATCCTGTTACATTTATTGCTTGCCCAGTCAACGAAACGCTGCCACCAGTTCCGGAATTAGTTGATCCTGAAATAATTATATTATTGCCCGTTAAATTTAAGTTGCCACCAGGCAAAGTTATATTTCCATTAGAGGCATTCAATGTTAAACTGCCAGCCTGATTGGAGCTTGTGAAGTTTAAATTATTTAAGCTGGCTAAGGTAATACCACCAGTACCAAAGTTATTGACTGTTAAGCTGCCAGCAGCTCCAGTAGAACTGCCAAAATAGCCTAGATTAATTGATCCACTAATTTCATTGGTGGTTAAACCGGTTCCGCCAATAGTAAAGGCTGTTGTGCTATTTGAGGTTAAAGTAAGTGAATCTCCAGAACCAGAAATACTATTTAAATTTAATGAACCATTGATTAATAAATTGCCAGGGTTAATACCGTTATTACCACTGGCTAAAGTTACATTTAAACCACTACCTGAGGAGTTTAAACTATTATAGTTGCTAAGCATTAATTGAGCTGGATTAACTGTTAAATTTCCCCCAGCCGAAACCGTTTCACTGCTGCCACCATATGCATTATTTGTTCCACCGTTAGCTGAAATCTCTATGTTCCCCGATGCATTTCCAACAGTAAGATTACTGGTTGAAGCATAGGTATTTATGCTGATTGAACCTGCCTGGCCAGAATTTGCATTGGCAACTAAAGCTAGATTGCCATTTGCGGTGGTTAAATCATTACCAGCTATAGTTATGTTTCCGCCATTTCCGGTTTGAACGCCTTTATCACTATAATTGCCAGTATTAGCTGAAATTAGCGTATTTGCAGCAAAAGTTACATTTCCTTGTTTTGCTGTAATGTTTATGTTCCCAGCATTACCATAAGGAGAATCGGCATTTATAGCTTGTGATGTTGTATTCGTGAAATTTACATTGCCATTGCCATAATTGGTAACTGTAATACTGCCGCCATTACCACCTGGTCCCACTCCAGAACCATAATTAGCATTGGCTGACAAATTCCCGTTAATATTTATATCAGCATTACTATAATTGGCAATGCTGATGATACCACCATTACCTGTGCTTAAACCGTTAACATTTAAATTACCGTTTATGATCATACCACTTCCGCTATTTAAAGTTCCACTGGTTAAGGTAACGCTAGCTCCATTACTAAAGGCTGAGCCAACTGTTGCGTCAATTGTAACTGTATTTAAATTAGTGGTATTTACCGTTAAGCTGCCGGCCGAAATTATATTGGTTATTGAAGAATAAGAGGTACTATTATTGGCGCCACTGTTATTAATGGCAATATCACCATTACCGGAGCCTATGATTAAATTAGCTCCTGACGCAAGTGATTCGAGGTTTACATTTGCGCCCACAGCTGTACTTGTTCCATTGGTATCAATGATTAATAATTTATTAGGATTAATAATGTTCTGGGCAATAATACTTACATTAAATAAATTAGGCGAAATATTAAACCCGTTGGCTGTTAAATTCTGAGCCGATATAGTTCCACCATTGTCTAGATTTAAATTGCCAGATCCTGCATAAAGTATAATTATATTGGTATTTCCACTTAAAGGATAACTACCATTAGCTGATAAAGTTATAGCAGTTGTTGAGGGAAAAGCAATACCATTTCCGCCAATTACTTCTAACTGACCAGTATTGCCACTCGTTGTCCCGCTGGATACTGTAATGCTACTTGGTAAAGTTATTAGTCCTGGAGCCGTTACGCTAAAATTACCGCCATTGCCACCAGCATTACCGGCTAGATTAATAGCCTGATTACCGGCATCTGCGATGGTTAAATTGCCACTGCCATTAGTTCCAGCCGTAATAGCTATATTACCAGCATTACCATTAAAGACTCCTGTAGCTGTAGTTGAAGCTAGTAAATAAGCTTGATCTATATTTAAATTACCGCCGGTAGTTAAGGTTATATTTCCAGCATCAATACCGGTAGTATTAATACTCACATTTCCCGCATTATTACCGATGGTTAAACCACTTAATGTGTTAGTTAAATTAATGACTACATTACCACCAGTACTAGTTCCAGCCGAATTATAACCAGTGGTATTTATTGTTAAAGCTGAAGATCCTGTAACAGCTATTGTACCAGCATAAATATTAACATTGCCACCATTAATACTTGAGGCTGTTCCAGATAGATTTAAAATCCCACTAGCTATACTTATAATGTTATCAGCAGCAGCAAGATTTAAATTGCTCCCTGGACTTAAGCTAAGATTGGTTAGAGCTGGAATGGAAATATTACCCCCATTATTAGTTATTGATATCGTTCCGCCTGTACCAATTCCGGTAGCTGATAAGGTGCCGATAACCGCATTAGTACTGATAGATGATGGCGATACTTCGAAAGGAATTAGGCTATTGGACGTTAAATTAAGCGTTCCACCATTACCAGTGCTGCTACCGCTATTAACACTTAAATTGCCATTAATTAATAAATTGCCCGTATTTTCACTGGCTCCAGCCGTAAGATTTAACGTAGAACCATTAGCAAAGGTACCTACTGTTTGGGTATTTAAATAGGTGGGATTAATGGTTAAATTGCCGCTAGCTGAAATAGTTACATTGGCTCCGGTTTCGGTAGATACATCACCGGAATTACCAACACTGGCATTAATTTCCATATCATTAGTTGTTCCAGTTGTATTACCAATCGTAATATTGGCCGATGGCGTTATTGTTCCTAATTTTATTGTGGCTCCAGTAGCACCATTACCTAAAGCTTGCGAACTTATAATTAAGGGATTGGACCCGGTCACATTAATATTATTGCCAATTAAAGTTATTGCCCCACCATTAGAGCTAGATCCACTTGAAGAAGCTAGTGTAGCATTAGTAGATGTTGTTACCATATTTAAATTACCCATAAAGGCATTAAGACTTATACTTCCTGATGAGTTAGTAGTTGTGGCAACAGCAATATCACTTAAATTATTATCAGTAATTCCACCATTGCCATAGTTAGCGATATAAATACTACCGCCACTGGTACTGGTGTTTCCTGAATTGGCTGTTATCGTGTTAGTTACTCCATTACTGATCCCGGTACTTGTTCCAATCGTAAACGCAGACGTTGAATCTGAATAAATACTTAGACTGCCCCCATTCCCTGAACCAATGCCACTTACATTTAGAACGCCATTAATCAAAGTATTACCAATATTCATGTTGCCAGGTAAACTAAGATATCCACTAACACCACGATAAACGTGACCTGAAGCTAAAATTATATTTGCACCATTGGCATTTGAGCCTAATCCATTAGCTAGTAAAGAGTTTGAATTGACGGTTAAATTACCCCCAGCAGTTACATTAACCGTTGAAGCTAATTCTAGTGAATTATCAGTAGAAGATCCGGTTTGCGCCTTAATTTCAATATCACCAGTACTACTGCCAATGGTTAAATTACTATTAGCTTGAGATGTACTGATTTTAATGGTTCCACCAGCATAACCACTACCTGTTGTGTTTACATTCATGATTAAAGGTGCTGACAATATATTGATTGTGGGAGCGCTGACACTTATTGTTCCGGCATAAGTTGTAGATGTGGCTTGCAGGCTAGCATTGGCACCAAAATTTATTCCAGATAAAGCATTAGCTGACAGTTGGTCATTAATTGTGATAGAGCTAGAACCATTGCCTGAAGCACTATTAGCGGTTAAAGGGGCATCTATATTAATTTGACCGGTAACGTTAAGGCTGATAAAGCCGTAATTTCCCGACACAGCTAAAGGAGTATTAGTTGAACTGGCAATATTTAAAGTGTTTCCTGAACCACTTAGGGTAATGGCCACACCGCCAGAATTGCTGTTAGGGTTAGAAATAATGCCGGCAGGATCAATATTAACGGTTTCTTGAGAGGCGTTTAGGTATAAAGATCCATTTTGGGCATTATTAGACCCGGAAATATTTGCGGTTATGTCATTACTGCCGGTGCCAATAGCAATATTACCTTGATTTGAATTTAAATAGATTTGTCCACCGTAACCAATTACACTGTTAGCATTTAAGCTTAAGGCTGGTGCGGTACTTGTTCCGGTATAAGTTATGTTATTGGCCGTTAGAGTAATACTGCCAGCTGAACCTTGTGAAGTAGAATTTAAATTACTTACATCAAAAATGAGACCGTTTTGTAGATTTAAATTTGCTGTACTATTGTCTTTAATGGTAATTGATCCAGCGACAGTGCTAGTAGTGTTTGCTGGTGAGCTAGCGGATAGGTTACTATTAATAGTCATTAAATTATTGGCATATAACGATATATTACCTGGGCTATAACCAGAGCCAGCACTATTAAGATTAATAGCCTGATTTATGGACAACAGTCCATTAGATGAATTGTTTTGAGTTAAAGATACGTTACCACCGCTTACATTATTTCCAAGGCCAGCAATATTAAAGGCTGATGTAGCACTCGTAAGATCTAAATTATTATTAACCGTAAGCGTAATATTGGGTCTGGTTTCAGTTCCGGCTGTATCATTTACATTACCAGTACTGGCATTAATTGCAATATCACCACCACTTGAGCCCACTGTAAGCGAACCATAGGTATTTAAATTAATACTGCCACCGGTTGCCGAGTTTCCTGTTACACTAACGTTTAAATTTAATGGATTAACTAAATCATTATTAACTATGTTGCTGGCTACTAGATTAATTTGCCCACCACTGGTAAAAGCATTACTGCCGCCAGTAGCGCTTAGGGTGTTGGATCCGGCAAAGACTAATGAACCGGCGTTTTGTGGCGAGAATTGACTTGACTGAATATTAATTGCTCCACCATTACCATTAGGAGAATTGGCATTAACGGTAACTGAATTAGCAAAGTTGATACTGCTATCGTAAGTATTGTTAATGTTGATAGTGCCCCCATTGCCACCCAAGCTTCCGCCATTGGCGTAAATATTAGTATTAACATTTAGGGTAAACAGTTTATCAAAGTTGCTATTAATATAATTTTGGGCGTCATTAACGGTAATGTTTATACTTCCACCATTACCGGTACCAGTTGCGTTAGCATTTAAGCCAATTGTTCCGGATGTAGCACTGTCAGTAATTGTAAGCGATCCGCCAGAAATACTATTGGCAATTCCGGTAGCTAGCGTAATATTTCCACCATTGCCAGCTGTAGCAGTAGCTGATGGAATGACATTTAAATAATTAGCATCTACATTTAAATTCCCCCCAGCATCAATAGATACTGTTCCACCACTACCGGATGTTGTTCCTCCACCGGTTGCGTTAAACTGAAAATTACCAGTAGCACTGCCAACAGTTATATTCCCTAATCCACTAGTGGTAGCCATTGTAATATATCCACCATTACCATTTGTGGAATTGGCGCTTAAAGTAATGGCTGAACCAGAATTAATTATATTATCAGCACTTAGATTTATTGAACCACCACCAATTGATGTATTAGAGTTTATACTTCCACCATTGAAATTAACAATGGTATTTGGAGCAATAACCGATATGTTGTTTAAATTATTAAAACCATTACTAGCACCACCACCGGCAACGGCATTGGCTGAAATTGCTAATGCTGAGCTGAAATTAATACTGCCACCATAACCATTATCGGTAATATTTATAATTCCCGCATTTATTCCAGTAAGTCCTGCGTTTGCGCTAATTGTGCCAGGCAGGGTTACGGTTTCGGTACTTGAAGTTAACAGGGTAAAGTTACCGCCATTACCGGTACCAATTCCATTAAGATTAAGAGTTCCGGTCATAGTTAAATTGTTAGCAATTGAATAATCGGTTTGATTAATAGTTAAATTGCCACCATTACCATTTGTCCCAAGTGGACCAAGACTGACTGATCCATTAGCAATATTTAATATTCCAGCTGTGCCAATATTGATACTGCCGCCGTTACCCGAAGCCGAACTAGAACTACCGCCCGTGGCTGATAGCGTAATATCGTTAACACTGGGTCCAATGTTTAAAGTACTGTTAGAAGCTAAAGAATCTACGGTTATATTCCCACCATTACCTGTGCCAGTAGCGTTAGCCGTTAGACTGAGCCCAGCAGTTGTACCATAATTAATATTCTGGCCAATTAAGGCTAAATTGCCACCATTACTATTACTTCCAACTCCATCAACATTTATCGTTCCAGCCGGTAGTGTTAAATCACCGCCATTAGCATTTAAAGTTAAACTGCCGCCATTATTAAAAGTGGTAAGGCTAATATTAGCTAAGCTAGATAAATTAATTCCCCCACTGCCATTGTTAATAACACTTATTGAACCGGCATTAGTGCCGGTAGTTAAACCACTATTAGCACTTAAAAGTCCGGTTATGCCATTATTGGTAGCGCTACTACCAATAACAAACGCTGTACTTGAATTTTCACTTAGATTAACTAAGCCGCCTTGACCAGAATTTAAGCCATTAACACTTAAGCCTCCGCTAATAAATACATTACCAAATCCAGGGTTATTGACGCCAGCATTTATGCTTACACTGCCACCGGCTGAATTACTAGCGCCAGTGCTTGCTCCAACGCTTAAAGCTGATGATGAGGTGACATTTATACTATTATAAGCATTGATACTAATTACGCCATCGTAAAATGAACTAGTACCAAGTGCTGAACCAGTTGCACTTAAGCTTAAATCACCACTACTAGTCCCAATATTTACAGGATTATTGCCATATAGATTAAGCGTTATCGAACCCGCTGCTTGATTATTGCCATTACCGTTAGCGTTCAAAATAATGACGCCAGTTGAAGAAGCATTCATGACAATCTTTTGTGCCGATAAAGTCATTGCTCCAGCGCTACTAACTGATGCTGCTCCAGAAACATCAACGGCCACTGATCCTGACCCATTGCCGGTAAGAGTTAACGTTCCATTAGCCGCATTAATTGTAACACTGTCTGAATTTGAACTGACCGTATTTAAATTACTGATTGTACCAACAGTTACATTGTTTCCAGCCATTATAACATCGCTGGTAGTCGAAGTGGTAATATTGCCAAAACTAATTGAGGCATTATTAGTTAGTCCTGGTATAAAACTGCCAGCAGTTACAGCGCCATTTAATACTGAAATAAAATTATTGCTACTCAAGACAGGAGCTTGCGTATATAAATTGATTGAGCCATTACCGCCAGTACCTCCAGTTGAAGTAAAATTGGTGCTGGTTCCATTGATCGAGGTGCCACCGTAGGCTCCGGCCATAATAGTTAAATTTCCATTACTTCCAGAACCAGCCCCACCAGCTTCAATGGTTATGCTATTAGGCAAGTTTACCGTTCCTGGTAGACTTGCACTGCCGGTAACAGTTGCAAAGGGATTGTTGCCACCAAATGCAATCATTTCAATATTGCCACCACTTTGGCTGCCAGCTGTTGTACTGGTACTAACTGTTGTCAAAGCGGTTAAGGCTCCAGAGCCTCCATTACCACCATTTAAATCAATTACCCCACCGCTATTACTTCCACCTTGAATAGTGATCGTAGTCGTGGTATCTCCAGTTCCACTTGTACTACCACTTGTCCCACCAGTAGTTGGAATAAAATTAGCCCCAGCCACTAGTAAAATATTACCACCATTGCCTGTTGATGATGCTGTACTTATTGAAGATCCACTGTTGCTTGAAATATTACCGCTAGCAATAATGGCCAAGGGGTTTCCACTAGTTGCAATAGCTCCTGTAATAGTTATATTACCTTGGTTAAAATAGGTAGGATCACCATTGATATTTTGATTACCAATTAATAAATTGTTAGAATTAGCCATTATATGGGACTGATTGGCGTTAATATTTAAGACGCCATTTAAATTAACATAATTAGCATAAACGTTACTGTTAACCGCATTTATATTTATGTCACTAGCCGCATAATTGCCAAAATTTAAGTAAATATTGTTGATATTATTTAAACTACTGTCATTAATATAAATGGAACCATTATTAGCTCCAATGGTTCCATTTATATTAGTTAAATTTAAATCAGCTGATGAACTTATATTTATATTGCCCGTAATTGCATTAATAATGCCGTCATTATATAAATAGCCAGATCCTGTTGCCAGGCTTAAATTGTCATTGGCAGTTAGATTAGCGTTGGTTGTATTCGTTACAATATTGCTATTAATCATATCGCCTTGAGCCTGGATATTTAAATTACCGGAACTGGAAATATTACCTTGGTTAATAAAATTAGAATTACTTAATAAATTAACATTGGTGTCATGGACAAAACCAGTTGCTGAACCCAAATTTAAGTTTAAATTATTAGACGTAATTAACCCGGATTGAGCGTTGTAAATTCCAGCCGTTTCGATTAGCGCTGATTTTTCATTACCGATTATATAGATGTTTCCATAATTGGCTAAGTCGCCATTAATACTTAAACTGTTAGCTTTATCAATGGCTGTTACATTATTAGGAATTAAAACTGATCCGCCTAAATTGCTGTTAGCTGTACTTAGATTAAAGTAACCGCCAATGGCCTGGCCATTAGTATTTAAAATTAAATTTTGACTGTTATGATTTAATACCTGCATAACAGCAACAGTCTCAGCCGGAGTTAAAACAGCGTTATTGGTTATAATATCATGAAGTCCACCCTGGGTTATGGATACATTGTGAAAACCTGTTATTGAATAAGCTGATATATCGTGAATGATTGAGGATAAATCCAGGCTGTTATTGACCACATTGTGTAAAATCGCGTTTAGATCGTTTGTTATATGCGTCTGACTGGCAGATTGCACAAGAGTTGCTTCATTAGCCAGTTGATGCTGATACGTTGCATGGGTAATGGCGTTAGCATTAACACTTTGAGCTAAGGCTGACTGTGGCATTAATAGCGCAGTAAGCCCAAATGTGAATGTCATAATAATATTCAAAACTTTTTGATGGCTAATAAGTCTTGGCCTGGTTTTAGCTGTAAATATTAGTTTACTGAAAGTATTGACAGCATTTATAAACATATTAAATTTTCTCCATCAAAAAAGCTAACTTCTTTGGCGAAAGAAGTTTGTTTGGGATTAAGAAGGCAAGAATTAAGCCTTGTTTTTAGGTTTCCGCTGGCATTTAGAGGTAAATTATAGACGAAGTAGTTAATGAGTCAATACATATAAAAATAAAGAAAGTTTAATTCAAAAAAAATATATTTAATTATTGATACAGTGAATAGGTTTTGACTCATTTTTAATTATTTTGTTCCTTAAATTAAATAACTTTTATTTTGTCGTGAAATTTTAAAATTTATTGCAAGTATTAAAAAATGATATATACATTTGGCACATCTGTTATAATTTAAAGCTAAGGTTCATTTAATGACTTTAGTCCAAGAATGAGCTACTTATTTTATTAGTTCATGTCAATACATCAATAAAACAAATATGAGGAAAAAAATGAAAGTTAATTTAAATATGATTACCAAAAATGTATTATCAATGGTTGCTCTTTCAGTTATAATTACAGCCAGTAATTCATCTGTAGCTCAAGCTGCTAATGAATCAGCTAAGCCATTTCAAGCCAAAGTTGGTTATTTTAGCCTTCCCTTAGTGAAAATGGTATGCCCTGAAGCTGCTGAAACAGAAGCGTTAAAAGGTCAAGCCGAAAGTCAATTAAAAGCCTATATTGAAGATGCTAATAAAAGACTACAAAAAGCTAAAGATGACAAGAAACCTGAATCCGAAATTCAAGAAATGCAAAAGACCCTGCAAACTGAAGTAAGTGCTAAGCAACAAGCTTTAGCTCAATTAATTCAATCGTCCAATCAAATGGCTACATCCAAAATTATGCAAGCTGCAACTCAAGTAGCTAAAGAAAAAGGCTTGGATTTAGTGGTTGATGGATCGGGTATTTTTACCGGTGGTCAAAAAGTATTAGATGATGGTGTTGATATAACCAAACCAATTATCAAGATTTTAGCTCCAAATCAAGAACTGGCTGACAGTAAGCCAAGCTCTGGTAAAAGAGAAGCTAGTAAATAATTGAAAATTGTGTATTAAATTGAAGCAATTAAATTTATTACAACTTATATTAACAATATATAGTATTTTTGTGCTAGGCAGTCCTTGTCTAGCACAAAGTACTATTTTAAAAACAGATTCAGCACCTATTGTTTCTAACACTGACAAACAACTGTTTGGTCAGAATTTTCAATTTCGCTTATGGCAGAAATTGCCAGCGCGGCTTTATTTTAATGGTTATGTTGAATCAACGATGCGTATTGAGACTAATCCTTATCAAACGCCTAATAAATATGAATATTTAAGGCATGATTACCCGTCCCCAGCGGTTTATGCCAAAATGACCCCATTGCAAAAGGCGGCTGCCAATAAGGGGTTGGCTTCGGTTAATAGTTTTGATAATGTTAATCGGGTTTTTCCTAACTTTACCGTAGGCTGGGCTTTAACTCCCAACACCAGATTATATAGCTCAGCCTTTATGATTCGTGATACCTTAATTAAAAATTACAGTTTAGATACCAATATTTTTTCTGCTGGCGGTGGTATCCAAAATACGAAGTATATAAATAAAAAAGGTTATATTCAAACAGGCTTTTTTATGCGTGAATTATGGGAAACTAACATTCATCCGGTTTTTGACTATATTCCGAGCGTTAGCTATTATCATAATTTTACGCCAGCCCTTTTAACCTATGTTAGTGTGTTAACCCAATTTCGGGGTAAACAGTTTATGAATAGTGTCAATCGAGAAATTGATCCATTTTATACGTTTGGGTCAATTTATCGACGTGGTCGCTGGATGTTTATTAATACCTGCACTTTTGTTCAGAATTTTCGTAATCAGTTTGGCGTGAATGCCTTATTGCCGACTAACAACTATTCCTTTATCTGTGATTTTGAAATTGATCGACAAATTTTTAAAGCTGTTCCAGGGCTATTAGCTTTTTTTCGGGCTGAACCGGTCTATAATATGCATTCAAATGATGTAGTGGGTTTATCCGGAATGGACTTTAGATTATATTATGGTTTTCGGTTTTCTTTTGCTAAACCAGCTCTTAATGGTGTTCTTCAGCAGTTACGCCAGCAATTGGAAGAAGAAGAAGAAGAAGATAAAAAACCAAAGAAAAAAGCCCCGCCTAAAAATGCTCCGGTAGAACAAAAGCCCACAGCGTATACTATGCCTTATGAATTATGTGCATCCAAAAATCAACCGATTCATGGAACGCTTAATCCTGATGATTTAGATTGCAATGAAAATAATGAAATTGCTGATAATATTACTCAAAGCCCCAATAACTAATTTTATGGAGATAATTAATGACAATTAACTGTACCGCTAAATTTAAAAATATTTTTTTATTAATCGGATTTTATTTTATGCTTGTCGCTAACGTCACCGTAAAAGCTAGCGAAACGAGATTAACTCAAGATGTTAAACCTGATTTTTATAGTCTTGAATTAGTACCAGATCTAGATAAAGCCAGTTTTAGTGGTAAAGAAGCAATTAAATTAAAAGTTGCTAAAGAAACTAAAGATATTGTTTTGAATAGTAGTGAAATTCATATTGACCATGCTATTGTTACTAATGAAAAAACTAAGCGTAATTATTATTTAAGCGTTAGTTATGATAATCAGAATGAAACCGCTACATTAACTGTAACCAATTACGATAAGGATTACCATGGGGAAAATTGGGAGAAAACCTTAGTTCCTGGTGATTACACTTTACATTTAAAGTATAGAGGAATTTTAAATGATAAGCTTAGAGGATTTTATTTATCTAAATATAAAGATAGTAAAAATAACGAACATAAAATTGCTACCACCCAAATGGAACCAGCTGATGCCAGGCGCATGTTCCCTTGTTTTGATGAACCAGCTTTTAAAGCTCAATACCAGATTACGGTTAAAATTGATCCGAATTTAACCGCTATTTCCAATGCGCAAATTAGTAAAAAGTATTTTGACCGAGTTATTAATAAAGAAATATATGAGTTTGCCCCCACGCCCAAAATGTCTACCTATTTAGTTGCTTTAATTGTTGGGCCATTTGAATCAACTCAGTCAATTAGTAAAAGTGGTTGTGAAATCAAGGTTTGGACAGTTAAAGATAAAACGAAATTGGCTTATTATGCTCGAAATAAAGCCGGTGATTTGCTGCCCTATTATAATCATTATTTTAATATCAAGTATCCGATCAATAAATTGGATTTAATTGCTATTCCAGATTTTGAAGCTGGGGCTATGGAAAATCTTGGGGCAATAACTTTTCGTGAAGCTGATTTGTTAATTGATGAAAATACTGGTTCAGTCGATAACAAGCAAAATATTGCCTCAATAATTGCGCATGAAATGGCGCATATGTGGTTTGGTGATATGGTTACGATGGCCTGGTGGGATGATTTATGGCTAAATGAAGCTTTTGCCACCTGGATGTCAGTTAAAGCCGTTGATTATTTAGAACCCAGTTGGCTGTATCATGTAAGATATACGACTTGGCGGTTATATGCTATGAATGTTGATTCCTTAAAATGTTCAAGAGCCATTCATGCTAATGTAAGTGGTCCATCCGAAGCTATGGAAATGTTTGATAATATAACTTATCTAAAAGGCTGTTCAGTTTTAAAAATGATTGAGTCATGGGTTGGTGAAGAAAATTTTCGTGGTGGCGTTTGTGATTATTTAAAAGCCCATTTATTTGATAATGCTACAACTGCCGATTTATGGCAAGCAATTGAAGCCAAGTCCGGTAAGCCAGTAAGTCAGGTTGCTCAAAACTTTGTGAATCAGCCGGGTTATCCTTTGTTGACATTAGCTATTGAGCCCGATAATCGCTTAAAAGTCAGTCAAAAACAGTTTTTCCTTAATAAGGATACTTCTGTTGATACAATTCAAAACTGGCTTGTTCCCTTTAATTTAGCTTGTATGGAAAAGGATAGCAAAAACCCCAATAATTATCAAAAGAATTTAGACACCATAATTAACGATCCCAACGAAGCAATTCAGGATTTTAAATGTTTTGAACCTTATAAAGCTAATGTAAATGCTCATGGCTATTATCGATCTAGATATCCAGCCAGTAATTTTGATTTACTCAAAAATAATAATCAAAAATATTTAACGGCTCAAGAAAGGCTGACATTTTTAAATGATGAATGGAATTTAGCTAAATCATGTAACATTGATTTTAGTGACTTTGACAGTTTGTTATATAATTTTAAACATGAAACCGATACCTATGTTCTTAAAGAAATGATTGGCAGTTTAGCCAAAATTGCTAATTTTATCGCCAATGACTCTTTAGCTGATTTTGCCAAACATTCAAGTGATATTTTACATGAAGCTTTGACCAAATATGGTATCGACAATAAGCCAGGAGACAGCCTCCTCGTTCGTTCTTTAAGGTCAAGTTTGGTTACCTTTTTAGGTACATATGGTCAAAATAAAGAAATATTAGCTAATTGTAAGAACTATTTAGATACCAAGTTTTATGCCCAAGCTAGCGATATTGACGGGGATAAGCTTAAAACTTCTCTTAATGTGGTTGCATATAATGGCAGTGAAAAGGATTATGATAATATTTATAATCAGTATTTAAAAGCGCAAGTACCTGAAATTGAGATGGACTGTTTATATTGCCTATCTAATTTTCAAGACCCCAAACTTATTGCCAAAACTTTAGCTTTGAGTCTAACCGATAAAGTTCGCACTCAAGATGCGCCACATCTTATCGGCGCCTGTTTTAGCAATCGCAATGGTCAAGGTTTAGCTTTAGACTTTTTTGAAAATAATTATGACATTATTTCTAGTCGATTTGCACCGATGTCAATTCCTCATTTAATTCATGCTATGGCTAATTTAAGCAATGAAAACGATTTGACTAAGGTTAAAACCTTTTTCGAAGCACACCCACTTAAACTGGGTAAACAATCATTAAAAGAAACTTTAGAAATAATTGATTCAAATGTAAAATTTAAACAAGCTAATTGGATGTCTAAATAAAGCCATCATTGCTGTGCAGATCCAATTCCCCCGGTTGCGGGCAGAGCCCAGGGATTAGTATTAAGAACTGGATCGTACATTACACTAGAAAAAGGGAAACTGCGACTGGCTTTAAAACTTAAGGGATTGCCTCCCGAAAAAATGGAAATAATAAAGGGTTTAACTTGAACTTGAGTAGTCACCGTTACAATACCGGGCAGAGTCTGACTGCCATTTTGGTGGACAACTAGCCCACCGCTACTTTCCCAGGTTAAAATATCATTTTGGGTTAAATTAGTCGATGCACTAACCAAACTTATATTACTAATTGGGCCACTATGGTTGTTAGCCGATTGGTTAACAGAGGATTGAGCACGGCTTTGGTATTGCAAGGGACTACCCATAGAAGCTACCCGAGCCGCATTTTTAGCAATATTTTCATTGGTTTGGACCGCTATAACAATTAACGATAGGTCAAAAAATAATAGCACCACGGGAATAAGAACCGTAACCCCTGTAGCTAATTCAATCAATGACTGAGCGCTATTTACTCTTTTTCTTAAATTGGGCATTGATTTCATGTTATTGTTTTTTTTAATGATTTAGCAATTTAATTATTAGGATTGGATAATGGATTAGGATTATAGTCAGTCGTACTGGAGGAACTTACATCACCAGTAAATTGATGGGTTGTAAAGAATCGAATGTCACTAACGGTTCCATTGACTAAATATGATGGTCTTACTTTTAAACCAGAGCTTATAAAATTGCTTAAACTGGGATTGGTCGATATTATTGTATTTAAACCTGATTGATTCGGACTGCCACCTTGAATACCACCATTGGTTTTACCCAATTTAATGGAATTATCCCTAATTGTAGCATTGAATTGTGTCCATGAACTATATGGTGTTGAATGGCTATGTGGCGTTTTAAAATTCGTAGTTATGGCATCTAGGGGATGTGGTCCCGGATTAGCATTATCATCAGTTGGTACAATTGTTAGATTTAAAACCGAATTAAGTACCGCTAATACTGGGCCAAAAGTGGTATTGACACTGTTAATACTTTGTTTTGCCCATTGGGCTGGTGGTATATTGCCTGGTGTTGTAGCTGTGACTGCCGTTAATGGATTAGTTAGCGATTGGGGTAAAGGGCTGGCATTTAGAGAGATTAAAGGAGTGGCGGTTCCACCATTCGGTCCTTGTACCCTTATAGCTGTTTTAAACATCTGATTATCAGTAAAAGCGTAATAACCTGGATGGGCAACTAAAGCCTGTTTGGGTGGACCTTTTTTGGGATTACCAGGAGATGCATAAAATAACAACTGTTGATCATTAACGAGTGATCCTAAAGTATCTGGTGGTTGACTGTAATTATTTATGTCCACTAATTGTGCTACAATGCGACCAGCTGTGTCAAAAGTAAAAGTGTACACACTAGGATACCATTTATCATAAACTGCTGTAACAACTGGTTTGTTACCTGGTGGAGTTGCGCCACTAGGTGAGTTTAAGCCAACAACTTTAAACATGACATTTTTGGGTGACTTAAAAGTTGTGTTGAGGATGGTATTAATATCGCCAACGGCTAAAGTTTGCTGTCCAGTTGTTGTAGCTGGTACGTTTATATTTATGCTGGCCGCTACAGTTGGATCATAAATTGGTTTGACACCAGCGTGTCTTAGCCAGTGGTATAAGCCACCAACAGTAGCTTGCGCTACAGTACTAGGGATATTACTGCCTGTAAAAGGAACTAGGCTTCCACCTGGCCTGGTATTGCCAATGGCTTTAAAGGGACCAGTGCTAGGTGCTACACTACCTTGGGATTGGGGGTCCGTTATAATTGAAATGGGCGAAATTAAATGAGGTAATGCTCCTTGAGGGAAACGTATATTTAAGGCACCCGGATTGGGTTTAGGGTCCATTTGATTGTATGGCTGGGCACAGGCTGTTTTAATTACAGTTTGATTGTTTTTGCCATCAGGGGTTAAGGCTATAGTTTGGCTTATGCTAGCTTTTACAATTGTGGGTATTAAAGTTTGACTACTGACTAATTGCGATTGGGAAAATAAGTTATTGCTGACCAGGTGAACAGAATCGCCAATACTAGAAAAAACATAATTATTGCCTGCTGAATCGGAATAATTTTGATTTGCCAAATAACAGTAGTTAGGATTTCCGGTTGTCGTATAATTATAATAATTATTAGGTGTAGGTATATTAGTCGGACTGGCTTGATTTAAATAGCCTAAACTTAGTTTTAGATTATTGGCTTGAATAACCCCGCCTTGGGTTAAGCCATTTTTTAAATTAGTATTATAGGCAGTTTGGGCATCAGCTAAGACATTTACCGTATTATCATACCAGTCGGTTACATTAGTATTGCCATTAGTTGCTGACATTAATAAAGTACTTAAACTTGTCGCTGCTTTAACCGCATTGGTATAATCAGATTGGACTAATTGATTCATATAATTTTTAGATGAAGAATCTAAGGATAAAGTATTAACAATTTGCGAATCTAATAGGATTGTCCCTAGTAATGTATTAATACTTTGTACCGATAAAGGATAGCCATCGCTAGCAAATTTCCCATTATTTGCTGGGGCAATGGGTGGGTGATCCGATAAGGCAATATAGCCAAAATTAGGATCGTCATATACGATACGTGATAAATCAGCAGCTGCTGTAATTGCCGCAGCTTCAATTGCCGTTGTTTGTATTTGGTTAGTACCCTGCAATCTTGCATAATTTAAAGCAAAATAACCCAAGAGTAAAAATACTACTAAAGTAATTCCACCAACTAAAGCTAACATATTGCCTTTTATATTACGGTTTATTTTAGGCTTAACTGGATTAAGGTTAATTGGAGTTGTCATAATTTACACCTATAAAAACTAAAGCTTAAAATGGATACCTGGAATTTAAATATTAATATTTAGTGTTATATGAATAGCCGAGAATAATACAGTTATTAAGGATATTATTCACAATAATATTAAACACTATTCATAATTTTTATCAACAGAAAGATTAAATAATTATAATATTATCTTATCAAAGATTTTTTATCTTTGTCAATGGATGAGTTCTATTAAAATTAGAATCTTCTTGGTTTCGGGTAAAATGGATAGATTAAATTTTAAGACCAAAATATTTAACGTAATTTCCCCATTGAGATTGGAATTAGCCGAATGCATAATCTTGCTATGAATTCTTCAAGCGGGGTTGTAAAATGCAAGAAATTAATTCAATAAATTTTTCGAGTAAGGAAATTAACCAACTTTCGGCCAAAAAAAACATTAACAAAAATAATGTGTTTGATTTAGCTATAAAGGATTTGCCTTTAGCTACTGAGGCTGCGGCTAAGAATGCATATGATCATCCTTTAAATACTCTTGAAACAGCCAGTAAGGAAGTTTTAAGTTCAGCGGCCTTTGGTTTGGTTTTAGGCAGTATTATTCCAGCTCGTGGACCAGTCGCCTTAATTGCCGCTGGAGTGTTAACCTTGCCGATCTTAAAAAATGGCGTTGAAAGTTTAATGAAAGCAAATACTGAATCCCATAAAAAGAATGCTAATGTCCAGCAAATTGCTTATAATTTAGCCAGCGACACCGTAACTGGATCGGCTAATTTGGCTTTGACATTTGCCGGTGGGGCTGTTGGAGCACAAGCTGGGTTTAAACTGGCTCAAAGTGACACATTATATGGGGATTTTTGTCAAGGGACGCAAAAGTTTATTATTAAAGGTGAAAATGCTGGACTGTCAATTGCTAAAACTGGTCTTGACTATTTTAAACCCGATAGTTTAAACGCTAACGATTTAAGCTTAGTTAATGCTGCTCAATCTGGTTTAAGCGATTCTCTTATAAATAAGGTATTACCCGATTTTAAAACCCGATTAGCTCATGAAAGAGGCGTTAATACAGCAGACTCGATGCAAATGTTTTTTGGTGACTTGCATTTACATTCCAAATATTCTGATGGAATGGGACTGCCTAGTGAAATTTATACAGCTGAGCAAAATGCTGGCCGCGATTTTGCGTTTGTAACTGATCATAATCACATTTTAGCCCGTGGTGGCGTTGAACCAGGGTCCGTTCGGGCTGTTGATGAAGAAGGTACGCCTATTGAAGCCCAGGATCCCCAGGAATATGCTGATACTTTTACCCAGGCTAATAGCGCTACCGTAAAAGGTAAATTTGTGGCTGGAGTTGGCTCCGAAGTTGGTACGATTGGTAAGCCAGATCCTGTGGTTGGTCATATTGCTGGTGGTAATCACATGAATGTATTTGATTCGCCGGATTTTTTAAAAACCTTTGAATTACCCCGTAATGGCAATATGAGTCTTATGAGTAGAGCTTTGATTAAATTAGGGCTTAAGGCCAATGATGATCAAGCCGTGATAACTTTTAATGATAATGACTATAAAGGTTTGATTGCGCAAATGCAAAAATTAAATATTAAGGATTCAACGGGTAACGATCCCATAATGCAATTTAATCATCCTCGATATAAACAGGATTATAATCCTCAAATGCCTGTTGATAGGCAAGGCCATGATTTTGGCGCAGCATCCTTTAATTCACCTGGTGAATGGGTTCAAGCAATGGACCCCCTTGTTCATAATATTGAAGTCATGAAAGGCGGAGCTTTAAATCCCAATGTTCAAAGTCATGTCAATCCATATTATGTAACATCATTAGATTATGCTGGTTATTTAGATAAAGGTTTTCATTTAAGTCCAACTTATGGGGCTGACACCCATTTTGGCTTTAACAGTGATGGATCACCTTTACGAATTGGTAACCCACCGGCAGCGACAGGAATTTTTACCGATAGCCTGGATAAGGAGAGTCTTTTAGATGGATTGCGTAATCGACGTACAATTGCAACTACTGATTTTAAACAATTATCAGGAATTTTAACGGCTAATGACGGCAAATACCTAATGGGAGATATTTTAGACCAAAATGGCGTTAATGAATTAACGCCAAGTGTAAAAGTTATGGGGAATATTGATCCATCTGCTCAATACCAGGTAAAAATCTGGAGCGATCCTAATATTGGTGATAATAATCTAGCCAGTGTTATTGCTACTAAAAAATTATCCGGTCAGGACATTTTAAACAGCAATAGTCAAGTCGCCTTTGATTCAATCAGTCATACCTTAGGTAATAAGTCGTTGATTTTTGCTGAAATTGACCGTGTTGATCCTAGTGAATTAAATAATAATAGCGATCCTTTTGCCCAGGTAACTAATATTGAAGCCCAGCAATGGAATCCTAATTCTGGTAAATCCTTTGATAGTTTAGCTAAAGGCTTTATCCAAAATCAAGATCCTAATGCCAACTTACCTTATGTCGATAGACTGTTTACCTCGCCAATTTGGATTGAACCCATGGCAGGCGCGAGTCATTCCTTCTTGACCCGTGGAATTGTTGGAAGTGGTGGCAGTGATCTAAATACTGAAAAGTAAGCTTAAAAAAAAATAATACATATAAATAAATATTTTTATGTTTTTAAATTCAAAGAAATAGTATTTTTAATAAAATAAATAATATTATTGTAGTTTACTTTTATTATTTGATTAAAGCCGTTGCCAATAAGTCAAGATGAAATAATCTATTTACAAGCTCAGTTAGAAGGGCTGGAATGTGTCTTGTTTGAAATAATACCTTTGAAAATTGAACTTAAACGTCAACAGGTTCAGGAGTATTTTGACAAACGTCTGGAATTAGCCACAAAGCCATATCCCCTGGCTTCAGAAACCGAACTTAAACGTCAGTTTAACACTAAGGCTAATCAGGTTCGCAATTTAATTGATTTAGCTGAATCACGTGGCAGTGCGACGAATCCTTTAAATTTAATGCAAGTAGCTTCTTGTTTACCTGATGAGAAAAATTTAAAAATACGTGAAGAAATTAGTGAGTTTTGTAAAGGGGTTTTATTTAATAAAACCGCCAATCCAACTTTACTTGGTCAAATTATTGAGTTTACTGACATTAACTCGGTTGAAGCCCGTTTATTATTGTCAGCTTCAATGTTTAGCCTGGATGACAATTTAGATTATGGTGGTGAAGCTTTACAATTAGCTGATTTACTGGCCGAAATTATTGGTTTAGTCAAATCGGAACAGTTATTAACCCGTAATGATCCTTTTTTGATTGAAGCCCAATGTGCTTTAGCGGCTATGGAACCAGATAGTGAAGAGTAGTTGTCTAGAGCTTAAAGTTATTAACGGTCCAAATTTAAATTTAACCGGTAGTCGGCAAAATGAGATTTATGGTGATTTTACCCTTAGCCAAATCAATGCAAATTTAACTAATTTGGCAATTAATATGCAAGTTGAACTTAGTTTTTATCAGTCGAATATTGAAGGGGACCTTATTAATGAAATCCAGCGTTGTAAAACCAGTAATATAGATGGTTTATTAGTTAACCTGGCCGCTTATACCCACACATCCATTGCCCTTTATGATACGTTATTGGCCTGTAATATTCCTTTTGTTGAAATTCATCTGTCCAATATTTTTAGTCGTGAAAAATTTCGTAGTCACAGTTATATTAGTAAAATTGCTCTTGGTGTTATCAGTGGTTTTGGTGGTAATAGTTATAAATACGGGTTAATGGCTTTAGTTGATTATTTAGGTCAAAAAGCTCAAAGCTAAATAGGTAACCGTGTCAGATTATGATTATGTTTTTCCGCTTTTACCGTTATAAGTCATAAACTATGTCATTAAAAGTGTTTCGATTATTACTTGTTCAAAAGCGGCCTTACTTATTTGCGTAGCAATTTCAATATGACGCCCGCTAAATAGTGAAACATAAGTTCGACCCATACTTGAGCCACTGGTAACGACATCGATTTTTTGTTCTTTAAAGGTAAATAAATCTGGTTTGATGGCACAGACACTTGTTAAAGTATCCCAGTAATAATATTCAAAACTTGAAACTAATGACCATAATTTTAAGGCTAATTTTGCTGCTTTAGATTTTTGACCGCGTTCTTCAAGGCTAATTAAGAGCTCTTTATTTAAGGGAAATAAATTAGTTACATCTAAAGGTATAAGTTTAATATGGACACCAGAATTAAGTACTGTTCTAAAGGCTTGAGGATGGGCAAATATATTCCATTCAGCTTTATGTTTAAAATTGTCAATTTCAACATTTCCAGGAACATTAATGGCTCCGCCCATAATAATAATTTCTTGGATATTGTCTTTTAATTTTGGCTGTTGTTCCAGTAATAAGGCAATATTGGTTAATGGACCAGTGGTAACGATAGTTACTTTGGAGTTTGCATGTTTGAGGCAGTCGCTGTAAGCAACTAATGAATTTCGTCCTTTAAAATCTTGATAAGGGCGTTTATGGCTGATTTGGCTAAAGATTGGTAAATCAACTACTAGACTAGATTCTTTGCGCCAGGACTCGGGAAAAGGATTAAGAGCTGATTCATTACTTTGAGCAATTTCCACTGTTTCTAAATCTAAGAAAGTGGCAATTTTAATTGAAGCTTTAAAAGCCTCTTCAACAAATGAGTCGCCACTAGTTATGCCAACTACCTGTAAATCAGTTTCCGGTGAAATCCATAAAAGTATTAGACTAATAAGATCATCAATATGTCCATCGTGATCATGAATTATTAATTTTGCCATTTAAATAGTTTAAAGGTTTTGGTGGTTATTTTCATTAAATGACCTGGTTAGTTTTAAGATTTAATATATTCCCAATTCCATCTTGGCTTCTTCGCTGGCCATGGCTTTAGGGTCCCACCGAGGTGACCAGACCAGTTTTACATTGATTTCTTTGACCCAAGGTAATTTTTTGATGGCTTGATTGACCTGAGCCTGGATGACTGGACCGATTGGACAGGCTGGCGAAGTTAAGGTCATGTTTACGTTGACATTTTCTTGGGAAACTTCAATATCGTAAATCAAACCTAAGTCAACAATATTTATCCCGATTTCAGGGTCGATAACTGTTTTTAAGCTTTCACGTACAACATCTTCGAGTAATGAAGTCATATTTTATTCTCCTTGAGCTTTCGCTTCGTCTTTTTCTAGGCTTTGTAATAATGTATTCCAGGCTAACAAGGCACATTTAATTCTTACCGGATATTTTTTGACACCGTTTAAAGAATTTAAATCTTCATTTGTTTCATTGAATACATAATCATTACCTTTATTAAGCATCATATCTTTAAAATTATGGGCAATTATTTGGGCATTTTTAATCTTTTGCCCTATTATAGCCTCGGTCATCATTGAACTTGAAGCCATACTAATGGAACAGCCTTTGGCTTCAATTTTAATATCTTCAATGGTATCATTATTTAATTTGATGTATAATGTTAATTCATCTCCGCAAAGTGGGTTGGTTCCTTCCTGTTTAAGCGTAGCACCAGATATAACACCATGATTTCGGGGACAGTGATAGTGATCGAGTATGGTTTCTTTATATAATTCATCTTGTAACGACATGGCCCATTACCTTATAAGCTGATTGAAGAGTTTTAGCTAATATATCAATATCAGCTTCATCATTATATATATATAGACTAGCTCTGATTGTTCCGGTAATATTAAATTGCCGCATAAGTGGCTGACAGCAATGATGACCTGCTCGAACAGCTATACCTGAATCATTAATAACTTGACCTAAATCATGGGGATGAATTTGGTTTAGATTGAAAGAAATGACTGAACCGCGATTTATGGTATTATTTGGTCCATAAAGAATTATATTTTCCTGTTTGACTAATATGTCTAGGGCATAAGCTGTTAAGCATTTCTCGTGAGCCATAATATCAGCATAGCCAATTGCATTCAGGTAATTTAAGGCTTCATTACTAGCTATAACGTTAGCAATATCCGGAGTGCCAGCTTCGAATTTGTAAGGTAACTCATTAAATGTAGCTCTATCGGTGTAAACGCTTGCTATCATATTGCCACCAGTTAGAAAAGGTGGCATGTCGGTTAGCAGTTTTTGTCTTCCCCAAAGTACACCTACACCAGTAGGACCTAAAATCTTATGAAAAGAAAAGGCGAGAAAGTCACAATTTAATTTTTGAACGTCAATAGGCATATGGGCTATAGCTTGTGCGGCATCAATTAATACCAGTGCGCCAAGAGCGTGAGCTTTTTGGATAATGGAGGTTAAATCATTAATCGTGCCTAGTACATTAGACATCAAGGTTAATGATACTAACTTGGTTTGGGGCGTTAGTAAATTATCAATATTGCTTAAATCAAGCCGAAAATCATTGGTTAAGGGGATGTATTTTAAAGTGATTTGTTTTTCTTTGGCTAATTCATACCAAGGAATTAAATTGGCATGGTGTTCCATTTGTGATAAGAGAATTTCATCACCAGCTTTTAAATTATGTCTAGCCCAGGAATAGGCCACTAAATTAATTGACTCGGTAGTATTACGGGTGAAAATTATTTCTTGGTAGGATTTTGCATTAATAAATTTTTGGACATTTAGTCTAGTCTCTTCATAGGCTATCGTTGCTTTTTGTGATAAAGTGTGGATGCCACGATGAATATTGGCATTGTAGTTTTCATAAAAATTGCTGATGGCATCAATGACGACTTTAGGCTTTTGAGTGGTGGCAGCATTGTCTAAGTATACCAAGGGTTTTCCGTCAATATAATGGTTTAATATGGGAAAGTCTCGTTTGATTTTTTTTACGTCTAACATAATTTGAGCCTATTTTAAAATTGTTATTCGGTGATAATAAGTTGGTTGGCTTCAATTTTTACTTTGTAGGTTTTGATTGGTTTAACAGCCGGTAAACATACTGGCAGACCTGTTTGAAGTTTAAAGCGCGCTCCATGTTTGGAGCATTCAATTTCATTCTCATTAACTATTTCATCTGGGTTAAGTGGTATGTGTTGATGTGAGCAAATGTTTTCCACTGCGAAATACTCGTTATTGACATTGGCTAAAACAATACTTTTATCAGCTACATTATATACTTTGACAGTACCTGGTTTAATGTCGTCAAGGTTTACTTCTAATTTAAAATTTTCTTGATTAATCATAATTAGTAACCTTAGTAACTTAAATTGTAAGTTAATAAATTTAAGTTATTGTTTTAATTTATTTTACCTCTAATTGTTCATTGATGAATAAGCTTAGTAAATCAAATAATTCAGTTTGCGCATAACGTTTAAAGGTTTGTTTTAAGAAGCCTTCAATAAGTAGTTTTTCGGCTTCGACTCTGGTTAAACCACGGGTCTGGAGGTAAAACAATTGATCTAAATCCAATTTGCCTACCGTAGCTCCGTGAGAACAATGTACTTCATTTGCTAAAATTTCTAATTTAGGTAATGATTCGGCGTGGGCTCCATTGCCTAATAATAAGTTTTTATTGCTTTGATAGGCTTGAGTTCCATTTGCGTGTTCATCAACAAATATTGATCCTTGGTAAAATGATTGAGCATTGTCATTAAGAACTATATGATAATCAATATTAGATTGAGCATGAGGATTCAAATGGTTAACTATGGTATTAAAGCTTAAATTGTTATCCTGGCGTCCAAAAGCACTACCATATAAGGAAACTTGACTACCGCTATTAAGATTAGTTAAAATATCGCTTTTGGTTTGAATACTGCCAAGGCTAAAGTTTAAATATTCAAGTTGGGCATCTTTTTCCAGGTCGACAAAGGATTTACCGATGTAAAATGTTTGATCATTTAGTATATTTAGTTCAGCTAAATATAATTTAGCATTTTTCCCGATTTTAATTTTATTTAGGCAATTTGTAAGACTAGTATTGGTATCCAGTTTTTGATTAAAATTAATCAGGATAACTTTAGCTTCACTGTTATCATTTAGATTGAGAAAATTTAATTGATTGGTTGGCGTTTTAATTTCATTGTAGATAATTATAACTGGTTCAATTTTAGTATTGGCTTTAAGGTCGATTACCGCTCCGGCATTGCAATAGGCTTGGCTATAAAAATAGATTTTATCAATTAATTCATTGTCGGTATTAAAACTTTGGTTTAATTTATCGATTAAACCTTGTTTATTGGTTAAAGCATTATTTAAAGTGTCCATAAATAAGTTTGGAACACTGTCACCAGTTTGTTGTGTGGTTGTGGTATTAAGAAAAATGAAACTAGAAATGAAGGGTTTTAGATATTGGCTAATAAAGTCAAAGTTGTTGGCCTTATGATTATTAGCTATATTGACAGAGGTATTTAGTGATAATTTATCAATATTAGAATATTTCCAGTTATGCTCATAATTATTGGGCATGGCCAATAAGCTAAAATGTTTTAAAGCTTCTAAGCGGTTTTGCGTAAAGCCAGAATTTTCATTGGCAAATTTAGGTAATGTAATATTTAACTTATCAATTTGACTGGTTGTTTCCATTGTCACCACTCCTAAATTAACCAACTGATCCTTCCATTTCCAATTTAATTAGTCGGTTTAACTCAACAGCATATTCTAAAGGTAATTCTTTGGTAAAGGGTTCAAAGAAGCCATTAACAATCATTGCGGTAGCTTCATCAGCAGTCAGTCCGCGACTCATTAAATAAAACAACTGTTCTTCACCAACTTTTGATACCGTGGCTTCATGCTCAATATTTACGTCTTGATCATTTATTTCCATGGTTGGATAGGTATCGGATCTAGAGATGTCATCTAAAAGTAATGCGTCACATTTAACTGAGCTTTTGACATTTTTAGCGTCTTCGTATACTTTGACTAGACCTCGATATGATGTTCTGCCACCATTTTTAGAAATTGATTTAGAGACTACAATGGAACTTGTATTAGAAGCTACATGAACCATTTTGGCACCAGCATCCTGATGCTGATCATCGCCAGCAAAGGCAATTGATAGCACTTCACCTCGGGCATTTTCGCCCATTAAGTATATGGCTGGGTATTTCATGGTTAATTTAGACCCTAGATTACCATCAACCCATTCAACCTTAGCATTTTCATAGGCATAGGCTCGTTTAGTCACAAGATTATAAACATTTTTGGACCAGTTCTGAATTGTTGTATAACGGATATGAGATCCTGGTAGGGCAATTAATTCAACGACGGCTGAATGGAGCGAATCTGAAGAATAGACGGGGGCAGTACATCCTTCAATATAGTGAACAAAACTGCCTTCATCGGCGATAATTAAAGTTCTTTCAAATTGACCCATATTTTCCGCATTTATTCGAAAATAGGCCTGGAGTGGAATATCAACCTTAACACCTGGTGGGACATACACAAAACTGCCACCAGACCAGACGGCTGAATTTAAACTGGCAAATTTATTATCATTAGCCGGAATTATCGTCGCAAAATATTTGCGGACAAGGTCTTCATGCTCACGCAAGCCTGAATCCATGTCCGTGAAAATAACCCCTAGTTTTTCTAAATCTTCACGAATTGAATGATAGACGACTTCTGATTCATATTGAGCAGTTACCCCAGCTAGGAATTTGCGTTCAGCTTCAGGGATGCCTAGGCGATCAAAGGTATTTTTTATGCCTTCAGGCACATCGCTCCAATTTGTACCTTGTTTTTCTGAGGGTTTGATATAATAAAAAATATTAGCAAAATCAATATCATTTAATAATTTAGTATTACCCCAGGTCGGCATAGGCTTTTTGTAAAACAGAGCTAAAGCTTTAAGGCGAAATTCAAGCATCCACTGAGGTTCATTTTTCATATTGGAAATTTTGGTGACAATTTCTGGTGTTAAACCACGGCCAGATTTAAAAATATAATTTTCGACATCACTAAAACCATACTTATAATCAGTACCAATTTGGTTAAGATTATCCATTGTAGAAATTTCAGCTGACATAATTGACCTCCTTGGTTGAATTAGTCGAAGCTACAGGGTTGGCTTTAGCAAAATATTCATAGCCAAATTCTTCTAGTTTAAAGGCCAATTCGTGGTTTCCGGTATTGGTTATCTCCCCACTTTCAAAAATATGAACGAATTGTGGGGTTACATAATTTAAAATTCTTTGGTAATGGGTAATAAGCAAAATAGCTGTACCTTCTTTATTAAGACTGGTAATTCCATTTGCTACTACTTTTAAGGCATCAATATCGAGCCCGGAATCAGTTTCATCAAGAATGGCTAATTTAGGTTTAAGTAAACTCAAATGTAAAATTTCTAGTTTTTTCTTTTCCCCGCCTGAAAATCCATCATTAACATAACGTGATAAAAATTCATCTTTAATTTCTAACTCTTGCATTTTAGCTTTAAGCATTGGTCTTAGTTCTTTAATCGGTATATCACGTTTCAGAACGGCTTTAAGTGAAGTCTTTAAAAAGTTTAATACAGTAACACCAGGAATTGCAACTGGATACTGAAAGGATAAGGCTATACCAAGTTTGGCTCTTTCATCCGGACTTAAATTAAGCAGCGAATTACCTTCAAATTTAATATCACCTTGGGATACTTCATATTTAGGATGACCCATAATTGTGTAGGATAAAGTTGATTTTCCTGAACCATTTCTTCCCATTAAGGCATGGACGGATCCAGGATTGATTTCGAGACTAACGCCTTTTAAAATAGTTTTATCACCGATTTTCGCATGTAAATCATTTATTATTAACAATGCATTTTTATTACTCATAGATATGACCTTAATTAGATATAGAACATTTATATTATATTATTTTTTAAGCAGATTTTTTAATTTATCCACTCTAAGCAGATTAAATGCTTATAATACATATTTTACCAACTTTAGAGATATAATAGTATAAAAAGTAAGAATTGTCTATTTTATTTTAATGTTTTGTATTTTACCACTTCGATTTAAGACTCATAAATTTACGAAAAATGCCCAAAATTACCAAAAATCTTAATATCGTTAATGTTGAGTCAAGTAAAGATTCGTTACTCCTTCATTTAAAAAGCCATAAGGAATTAACAGTCCCACAATTATGTGGATTGTTGAAAATAACTTCTATGGCTGTGCGCCGACATTTAAATGAGTTTATTAGTAGTGGATTGATTCAATCTCGCTTAGTCAAACAGCCAATGGGCAGGCCGATTTACATTTATAGTTTAACGGATAAGGCTAATTCATTATTTCCCTCTAATTTTCAAAATTTAGCTAAAGAATTATTACAAGTTGTTTATAACCAATATGGTCATAAAGGGGTTATGGACCTTCTAAATAAACGCGATGAAGAAAGGTTAAAAGAATATAAAGATAGGCTTCTTCATAAAACTTTAAAAGAAAAAATTATCGAAGTCGTTAAAATTTTTGCTGATGATGGTTATATGACTGAGTTTGAAGAAATTGGTGCGGGTGATTTTATTATTTATCAAAAAAATTGCGCATTGCATGATATTGCTAAAAATTATCGTCAACTATGTATATTAGAGCCGCGATTTATGGAAAATCTCTTAGGTGTTAAAGTAGTCCGTAAACAATACATGCTTAAAAACTCCCCAGTTTGTGCTTACTATATTGCTAACGATGAAACTGGTAAAGCAATATAGTAAGCTAATTTAATTACTGAAGGTCGCATATTAGAAAAATTATTTGATATTTTAGCTATTAAAGTCTCGATCCTCGCCAAACTCAATTAGTGGCTAAGGCTAGTTTGTTGTATTTAAAATTGATTGAAAACTTTATTATAAATTCATTTTATTTTAGGCTTGGCCTAATTTTAATCAGCCTTAATTAGCGTTTCGGTTTTATCTAATTCATCAAGCCTGCGGTAAATTTGGTCCCTAGGTAACATTTTCAGTTTTTTTTGTTTTTGATAATTCCATTCATTTTCAATTTGGATTCGGGCATTGTCAATTAGTGCTAAGGAATTTCCGGCTATATAAGTGGTAGCTCCGGCAGCTAACAGGCTATTAGTTACGTAAGGTTTGGAATTATAAAATGATCCAGCTACTGTCAGCAAACAGCCATTAGTCACTTTAGTGCTACCAGTAAAGGCTCCTGAAAATACAGTTTCAGTAGCAGCAAGTACGCCTCGGTGTTCAAGTTTAAAAACATCATTTAATTCAGTTCTAAATTTTCCTTTAAGATTTGAATATAAATACATTCGTGATAATGGTTTACTAACTAAAAATAATTCGTCTTCTTTTACTGCATTTAAAAGTGAAATAAGTAATTTGCGATCGTAATTTAATTTTTTAAGCATATTGGCAAAATCAATTTCATTGGTTCGGGGAAGATCAAGATGGCTTTCATGATATTTATAGGCCATTTTGCCAATAACCCTGGAAATAATTGGGGTTGCTACAATTAAGCTACCAGAAATTATTGTTAAAATACCTAAGGGTTGATTTAAGGCACTGATATTATGTAATTCAGAGCGATATGATACATAATTAGCTATACTTGCTATTGAGTTTTTAGCAATATCCAGTAAATATAATGATTGTTGAAAAGCCAGTAGTCGTCTGGTGTCCATGTGAAAATAATGATATTCAATAATCGATAAGTTAATTATATCCCGTAATACATTTTCTTCAGCTAACGCTATTCTGATAGGAGTTTTTAGATTTGCAATTGTTCCTTCTTGGACAATTAATTGATGATGTTCTTTCATTAGAGTATTTAATTCATCACGAATCTGATAAATACGTTTTTTAGCCAGACCCGGTGATAAATTAAGTTTATAGGCCTGGTATTGGTGATAAGCATTTATACTAAATTCAACACCTGATCCAATACTAGCTATAATTGGTCCAATTATTTGCGGGATAGCAGCTTCCTTTAAAATACTACGATTAGGATGATGAGGTTCATGGATGTTTTTAAGGCGTTCATATGCTCCAGTAATTACGCCCGCTTCAGTTAAGCCAAAATTTGTTTCTTGAGACAAAAAATAGCGCAGTCCTTTCCATCGACCTTGAGTTCCTGCATTTAAACGAAAATATAAGTTTAGTTTCTCTAGTTCAATACTTTTTAATAAAATTTGCTTAGTTACAGATTCGATTTTGTCATTAGCTGGAGTTAAATTGACGATATTGAGTGGTGTTAAAGTTTTATTTTCTGCTTTAGCTAATAACTGTTGTGGCTGAAAAATTAAAAAGCAAATTAAAACCAGAAAAAATTGTCGCAAAATAGATCTCCAGTTGATAATTTTAGCATTATTAGCAGATACTTATTATTACTTAATCATTAATTATTTTTTAAAGATTTATTTGAATTTAAGAACTTTTCGACCAAATTCACCAATTAAATTTGAAGAACTATCCATAGTCATATCTGGCCATATTTGATAGCTGTTAAGGAGTTAAAAAATGCTGGAGTTATTAAACTTAATTTGAAATAAAGAAGAATTTTGCTAGAATCTAGACAATTAATTTTAAATTGGAGAATTTATGAAGTTATTTTTAGCTCTAGCTTTGTTATTATTTGGCAATCTGTTTACTGCAATGGTCTATGCTAAAGATGTTGATAATGATTCAGCGGTGTTAGCTCAACCTGAAGATCAAGGTAAGCCTAGTAAGTTTGCAACATTTTGCGTTAAAACTAGTAAAGGCAGTTTTACCTTTACGGTTAAAGATAAGAAGAATGTCAGCATATTAATGGCTTTAATTATCCATAATGCTTTTAATGATAAGCCGTTTGTAAAAAGCTTTATAAAAGGACCTTGTGGTTTTAGTCGTAATATCGCAAGACAAAAAAATCCCAATTATTATGACCAGTGGATGGGGCCATTTAAGCAAGTTTTAGGGGTTGAAAGCAATAACAAAAGCTACGATTATGATGATAAATGTCTTGAACCCTATCAAAAAATAAGAAAGCTTAATTTGTCGATATCGGACAATTCAAGTTCGGCTTTGGTCTGGTTGCGAGCTTGGTATGGCATGGATAGTTGCATTGGTGAAGTTAAAACCGGGTTAGCGGTAGTAGGAAAGTTAAAACCTGGAGATAATTTAGATGAAATTGAACCAGGGCTTGAACCAGGGCTTGAACCAGGGCTTGAACCAGGACTTGAACCAGGGCAAATAAATTAATAAATTTAAATGCCTTTAAATTCCACAAATGACCGTTTTGGTCGATCAGTAATGGTGGCAATTTTTACAAAATTAGCTGGACCGCGAGCCGCTATGGGCAAACCGCCCGTAATAACAATATCATCACCAGGATTTACTAAGCCTTTCTTTTGTAAAGTACTTTCAACTAAGGCTAAAGTGGCTTCAGTATCAGATACTTCAGTTAGCATAATGGGGTTAACCCCCCAGAAAATTGACAATTGACGAAATACATGTAAATGCTGAGTTAAGGCAATTATGGTATTAGGCGGTCGGAATTTTGAAATTAACCTGGCTGTTGAACCAGTTTTAGTAAAAGTAGCAATTAATTTAACTTTCATGTCGACGGCCATATTACAGGCAGCATGAGCAATTGCATGAGCCTGGGTCGGTAATTCGTGTAAGTGTAATTGGTTGAAATTAATTGAAGACTCTGCTTCAAAGGCAATTCTATCCATAATAGCTACGGCTTCAACTGGATAATGACCGGTAGCGGTTTCTTCGGAAAGCATGACCGCGTCAGTGCCATCAAAAATTGCATTAGCTACGTCACTAGCTTCGGCACGGGTAGGTCTTGGATTATTCGCCATAGAATCTAGCATTTGGGTAGCGGTGATTACCGGAATACCTTTAAGGTTAGCTTTTTGAATAATAAGTTTTTGCACAGGCGGCACTTTTTCTGGTGGCAATTCAACACCTAAATCGCCACGGGCGACCATAACGCCATCCGCTACATCCATGATTTCATCAAGGCATTCAATAGCTTCAGGCTTTTCTAATTTGGCGATAACCATAACCGGAGGATAATGGTTGCCAATAATATTTTTTAAGTGGACGATATCGCTAGCATCACGCACAAAAGATAAAGCGACAAAATCAATTTCAAAATTTAAGGCAAAGGTTAAGTCAGCTATATCTTTATCCGTTAAAGCCGGAATTGATAACTTTACCCCTGGCAAATTGATGCCTTGGTGGTTTTTCAATATGCCACCGGTGATAATTTCACAAATTACATTATCGTCTTTAATTTCTTTGACTTTTAATTCAATTAAACCATCGTCAAGAAGAATTTTATCATTTACTTTAACTTCATTGGCCAGTTTAGGATAATTGGTACTAACTATTGACTGGTCGCCTTCAATTGCTTGTGCGGTTAGAGTAAATTCAGCTTTAGTCATAAGTTCAACACTTAGATTATCTTTAAGCTTACCGGTGCGAATTTTAGGACCGGATAAGTCTAAAAGAATGCCTATGGGATTTTCAAATTTTTGGCTTAAAGTTCTTACATCATTAATGATTGAGGCGATATTATCATGGCTGGCATGCGAACAGTTAATTCTAACTATATCCATGCCGGCATTAATCATTTTTTCGAGGACTTTTGGATCCTGACAGGCTGGACCAATGGTTGCAATAATTTTTGTTCTAGTCATAGTTTATTTTACAGAGGAAATAATTATATTATTTTATATCATTGACTACTAGACAGTTGTCGGGTTGTAAAGTATTATTAAAGTAGAAGCAGAATTAAATGAGTTGTTTCTACATTATTAAAATACAGAAGGTTCGCCATGAAACCAATTTTTTCCTGCTTAAAGTTAGGAATATTACTAGTAATAATATTTTTTATCAGCATTAATAATAAATTATTTTGTGCGGATCTTAAAACTAATGAAAACACATTAACGCAACAATATGACAATGATGTAACGGTAAGTCTAGTTGAATATGGCAGTAAAAAATTTGTTACCGGCAGTATTATGATAAATGAACCGCCAAAATTAATTTGGCCGATTGTGGTTAATCCATTTGAATATAAAGACCGAATTAATGAGCATTTAAAAGACGTGGAAGTTGAGTTGGATTGTAATTCAAAATCTATATTAAAATGTATGTTGGAGTATTGTTTTATTTTACCCAAAATATATTATGTCGTTGAATCAAAATATACCCCGCTTAAATCAGTGGCTTTCAAAAGCTTAAGTGGCACTATTAAAGATTTTGAAGGATTTTGGAATATTGAACCCGTAAATAATGGTAAATTTTCTTTAGTTACTTTTTCGATGTATTTAGAACCTGGAATACCTGTGCCACCTTGGATTGTTCGTCAAGGTGTTAAAATGGAATTACCGAAAACCTTATATTCGCTTCGCACGAGAATATATAAAATATATAATGAACATGCCAAATTAGCCCGAAGAAATATTAAGGCTGCTTTAATTCCTCAAGAAAGCTGTGCGGTTGACAACTCGGTTAAAATTTTGGTTCAGGCTAAAGTAAGATAGCCAATTTTGCTTTACTTTGTTTAATGATGCCTTGAAATCAGCAAAATACTGGTTCAGGTTAAGCTAGAATAGCCAGTTCATTTGAACTAATGTTTTAACAACATCGATATAATTTTGGTTTAGGCCAAGCTAAAATATTCTGCTTTAATATGGGGAAAGCAATTGTCAATATTTTCTATTTGGAAAAGCTTTTCCTCATTGATATTATTATCCGTTATCATTTTGGCAATTTTATTAAATCGGTCACAGTGATCGTTAAATCGTTCAATTGCATACTGTTTCGCTTGTCCGGTTGTGACTAAAAAAGGCCAATCACTGGATTGAATTAATAATAATTCACGTAAAAGCTGTTTAAAAGCTCTTTTACTTAAAGGATCCGTCTTAGAATTTTGCTGTTGGCTTAATTCTTGCATTTTATCTTCGCAGTCATGAATTATTGGCCACATCCACTGTGTGTCATTATTTGACCATACCTGATAATGGCCACCAGCTCCCCAAGAAGATTCTGGTAATGTAATAGCTTGAGTCGGTGGATGTAATTTTAGATATTCAGATGCCGTATATACATTAACAGCGGTATAAGCTTTTAATTTGCGAATGACATCTTTGATAAAACTAATTCCTTCAAACCACCAGTGGCCAAACAATTCTGTATCAAAACTAACCATAATAAGGCCTGGTTTTGAATTGGTTTTATAGAAATCAGTTAAAGTTTGCTGGATTAAACCAACGTAATGATCGCTGTTTTCACTCAGTCTGGATAAAGCTGATTCGGGATTATAATATTCTTTATCGCCTAAGTCGGTTTTGGTAGATGTTAGTTTCCAGTAATGTAAACCTGATTTGTCATCTTTTTTATGAAATTCACGATATTCGCCATCACCAGGATATCCATGATCAGCTGACCAGACTTGATATCCACAAACTTCGTTGCGACCCATAACCGCTACGGGATAATCATTCAACCAATAGGCTTCATAGGTATCATGACCTGTAGCCTTTTGGTTGGTTACTGGCAGGTATTCAATCGTACCATAAGGTCCAAATACTCTACGCATTTGTGCTGATTGTCCACCTTTGATTACCGTTGATTCAGTAAAGAAATAATTTAAGCCAAACTCATGAAGCCATTTATCAATGCTAGGCCTGCCATTTTGGGCTGGACGATAGGCACATTCAGGTAACCAGGCACCTTTAGGGCTTGTGCCAAAATGTTCTTTATAGGCTTCAACACCAGTTTGATATTGCGCTTTTAAGGATTCATCGCGGCCAATTAACGGTGAGAAGCAATGAGTAGCAGCTGATGTGGTGATTTCTATAGCATTTAAATCCTGGAATTTTTTAAATCCAGCCAAGATATTTTTTTGCCATTTATTTTCAAAATTGTCTTTGATTTTAGTCCACCAATTAAGATAAAACTTAGCCAGATGGTGTAGTTTTGGGTGAGGTTCTTCGCCCATAACGCTAAAACGTTTTTCATCGATTGTCGATTGAGTAATTCGTCCATTTACGTATGTTTCAAAGCCTTTAATCAAGTGTTCATCAGCTAACTGTTCAGCTAATATTGGTGTGATACCAATGGTAAGCTTGGCTGGTATTCCTTCCTGCCATAACTCATCGATTGCATCAAGAAGTGGAATGTAAGTTTCGGCCATGCACTCATATAAACTTTCTTCACCAAATGGCCACATACCTGCTTTGCGGTAATAAGGTAAATGACTGTGTAACATAAATACAAAAGAACCAACACTCATTTTTTGTCCAGCTTTAAAACAGTAATTTTAAGGTACGGTAAATTTAACTAAATTTGTTAAATTTCCAAGGTTTCCACTTTTTTAATTTCTATAATATAAACAACTTCTAGGTTATAATCTATATATTATGAAAAACTGTAACTTAATTTTCAATTTCCTTTCATTGTTTAAATATTTATTTTTATGGAATCTAGTAATAATAAGAGTAAAGCCGAGCCGATTAAAACCCCTGACAACAAAGTGGTTAAATTGCTAGAAAAATATCCATTAGGTTTAACTTTACCAGAAATGGCTGGTGGATCAAGACAGATAAAAAAAATTAAAGCGTTACGAGGCCCATTGACATTATCTATAAAAGAAGGGTTAGTGATGCCTGTTAGTCAAAGGGCTGGCTATACCGTTTATAAACTAGTTAAATATCTAAATTCCCGATATTAAAATATTGACAAGTCCTATTCTGAATTGAGATATTCTTGTATAATTTTTAGCGTTTTGTTAGTATTAATTTTTAATTAGTAATTTTTGTACCAAAATGTTAATTGACCATATTACAGGTATATCACAATTTATTTATTGAGAATTTTATCAAAATCAAACAATCAGTTTTTAAGGAGTTTTTAAGTCTTTCATGAATAATCCTACGGCACCGCCAAAAATGATATTGATAGCTGGACCCTGTGTTATGGAATCCTATGAGTTAATGTATAATACGGCTAAATTTTTAAGTGATATCAGTAAGCGTTATGATCTTGATTTTACTTTTAAATGCTCTTTTGATAAAGCTAACCGTACTTCGATTGATTCATATCGCGGACCTGGTATTAAAAAAGGCTTAAACATGATGAGTGAGTTAAAAAAAACGCTAAACCTTAAAACTTTAACTGATGTTCATGAAACCAGTGAATGTGAACCGGCTGCTAAAGTTGTCGATGTTTTACAGATACCGGCTTTTTTATGTCGTCAAACTGATTTGATTTATGAGGCTAGTAAAGTTGCTAAGGCAATTAATATTAAAAAAGGACAGTTTTTGTCGCCACAGGAAATTAAGCATTCAATTAAAAAAGCTTACGATGCTGGTAATAGAAATATTATGGTAACTGAGCGTGGCAGCTGTTTTGGCTATAATAATCTAGTGGTCGATTTTCGTTCGATACCAATTATGAAAGAATTTGGTGTTCCGGTTATCTATGATGCTACCCATAGTTTGCAAATGCCCGGAACAAATGGTAATCAAACTGGTGGGAAAAGAGAATACATCCCAACTTTAGCTAAGGCCGCAATTATTTCAGGCTGTGATGGCATTTTTATGGAAGTGCATGAGGATCCTGATAAGGCTTTAAGTGATTCGGCTACACAAATCCCGATTAGTTATGTTACTGATTTAATTGAACAATTGGTTAAAGTTTATAATTTGCAAAAAAACTTGTCCGAAATCAAAATACCAAATTATGAAATTAGTAAATAAATTAATCGCTTTTATTAGCCTAATTTGTTATGTCAATTTTGTTAATTGTGGTTTTAGTGATACTTTAGTTACAAGTAATAATGAAAGCAATTCTGCTGATTTGACTTTACAAATTTTTAATGGCCTTTGGGGAAACTATAGCAAGCTGACTTCCTTAATGGCTAATGAATATAGTCAATCCGGAAATATGCAAATTAGTTATCAAGATAAACTTTTTTTATTTAAGTTGGACTTTAAAATAAGTCAAAATAATTTTCAAGTTAACGTTTCTGCCGATAAGCAATATCCGGAATTTAATGATTTACCTAAAATTCTTGAATATAAGAATGGGCTTTTTTCTAATTTATCTAAAGATAACGTAATAGCTAATGCAATATTTGCTAAATTAGCTTATTTAATTAAGGCTCAATTTATCCTTAGCACAGTAGTTAATAATAAAGCTAATTTATTATATTTAGGTGATTCAAAGCATAATAATCAACCGGTATTTTTAATTAAAGAACAAGTAAATAATAATGATAATGTTACTTTAATTGTAAATCAACAAAATTATTTAGTTGAAGAAATTATTTTTTCCGAATCTGGTAGTGAAACTAATGTAGTTGAATTGTCCGATTATAAAAAAAATGGGCAAATATATTTTCCCTATGAAGCAATATCTAGAAATAAAGATTATCAAATTGATTATAAAATAATTAGTAATGATGGTTTACTCAAACCAGAATCACTTATTGTCCCATTTAAGTTTAGGGATAATGAAATTATTATTGACTGTGAGTTGGGTAATAATACTAAGGTTAAAGCTATTTTTTCATCGGCTTTTAAAAATTCAGTTATTGATACTAAATTTGCTTACGCTAATAATTTAATGAAAATTACTAATCAAAATCAAAATAATTTTGTAATTTCTAAGATCCAGATTGATAAGCTTAAAATTGATAATTTGAATTTGGCTAATTTTACCTTTCAATTAGCTAATTTAGACAATTTAATAAAATCTAATGATGTAAACATCGTTTTTGGTTTGGATATTTTTACCAATGCTCGTATAGCTATTGATTATAGCAAGCAAACAATTTCATTTAATCTGGACAACCCAAATACTACAGTTAATGTTTGGCCTTGGTCAAATACTTTGCCGATTATTGAAGCAAATCTGCCAGTTAAGAATAGTTCAACTACAATGAAGCTTTTGCTTGATACAGGAGCAAAATTTAATTATCTGAAATATACAATTGCGCCTTTGGCTGATGTGACAAATATATATTCTAGTAAAATTTTGGCCTTAGATTTAAATAACCAGCCTAAACAAATGACTATTTTAAATTTTAAAAATGTCCGTATTGGTGACTTATTATTGCCTTTGGTTGGATTTCGTTATCCTTGCCAAAACACGGCGGTAGCAATGGCCAATGATGAATATAGTGGGATTTTAAGCAATCAATTTCTTAAAGATTACATATTGGTATTAGATCAAACGAATCATTGTATAAGTTTAATCAAAAATGAAACTAGTCAGTCTCCATTTGCTAAGTTAATTAATCAAGGTAATGAAGCGTTACTTTATCAACGAAATTATCGGTTAAGTGAATCTTTATATCAGGAAGCTTTAATTAAGGCTGGCAAAAATAATCATAATAATATTATTGCCATTGAAAGATTAGGTAATTTAAGAAGAATAATGGGTCATGATTTAAATCGTCGTGAACATTATAAAACTAGTTATATTTTGTTATCGAAAGCTTTGAGCCTGGCAAAATTTTATAAGGATGAAGATTTAACTGGGCTAATTTACTCGGATTTAGCTGTTCTTTATGCCTATGATGGTCAGTCAGATAATGTGTTGCCTTTGGTCGTAGCCAGTCTAAAATCATCTTGTGACAATGTTAATGTCTTAGTTAATGCAAGTTTATGTGAAATAAAATTAAATAAGATTGTTGAAGCTAGAGAAAATCTAAACAAAGCCTTGTTTATTGATCCATCTAACTGGCAAGCGCTTTGGTTTTTATTTAAAATTGCCCAAATTAAAAATGATAAAGCTTTTGAAAAATTAATCTTGAATACGATAATTTTCTTTTATCCTTGGTCAAAATTAGCCAAAAAATTGCTAGATAAATAAACAATTGGTTTAAAACTAATTTGCTTATTTAATTTAGTATTTTTTGGAGCCTATTTTGAAATCGGTTAATAATAATATTACTGAAGAAAATGATAATTTAGCAGTTAGTAATAATCAGATTACTAAAGAAAATGATGATATTAAAGATTTAGATTTTAATACCTTAAATTTAGATTCGCTTTATCAAAAATATAAATATTATTTACTGCGCTATGTCTTAAAACATGTTGGACTTAAGGATGAAGCTGAAGAAATTCTCCAGGAAACTTTTATTAAAGTAATTAAAGGCATAAATCAATTAAAATCAACAAAAGCTGTTTTGCCTTGGATGACTAGTATTACCCGTAATGTTTGTTTCGATTTTCTAAGGTACAAACAACGTAAATTACCTCAGCGCATTATCTCATTTGATGAAATCGGCTTTAATCAGAATATTGAACAGCTAAGCTATAATGAAGTTAACCCGGTTGAACAGGCCGAAAAAGTTCAAATTGTTCAAGATGTTATTAAAAGCTTACCTTTAAAATATAAACAGGTTATCGTTTTACATGATATTGATGGGTATACCTATAAAGAGATAGCTAAAATTTTAAACGTTGAGATAACGACAATTAAATCAAGATTGTGTTATGGACGCAATAAAATTCGTGAATCAATTAAAAAATACAACTTTACTTATGGTGAGGGATAGCTTATGTCAGACTGTGCCAATATTATGAAAGAATTGAATAGCTATATTGATGGTGATGTCAATAACCGCATTAAATTTAAAATTGAAACTCATCTTAAAACCTGTTCAGTATGTAAACAGGAAGAGTTGGCGCTAAAAGATTGTATTCAGCTGACTAAGGAAGTCTCACCATCTGTATTTATTGATGTAAGGCATTCTTTAAATCGAATTAAGTTTTCAAAAATTAATTATCGTAATAACTTCCAGCCATTGGTTGCAATCATATTTTTAAGTATAATTTTAGCCTTTGTTATGCAGAGCATTATTTATCGGACAAATTTGGTTAATTATAATTTTGTTTCACAAAGTACAACTAGTCCAAAAAATGAACATAAAAAACTTTTAAAAATTGATTTGCCAATTCAGAATCAAGATGAATTTATAATGGATCAAATTGGAATAGATACAAACAAGGATGGTTTTTATGCGCTTAAATTTTAACGTCTTTATACGAAATAAAGGCTTTTATCAATTATTAATATTAATTTGGGCTTTAAACTCCTTGGTGAATTTTGCTTTTGCCGCTAAGCGTAATTCAACCAATAATGATGTATTAAGTGGACATTATTTGTTGAGTCGGATGCAAATTGATTTGGGTAAGTTGAATTTATCACCTGAACAGAAAGCTACGATTATTAAATGTCGGGAAATGAATTTACAGCAAATGTTAGTTCTGAAAAAAAATTATACGGAACAAAAGGCTAAAATTAAACATGATATGTTTAGTATTACGGCTAGTAATGAAAATATCAAAAGTGATTTTAAGGATTTAATTAATACCAAGAATCAAATGGATAATTTAATATTACTTGATTTTTTAAATGTTAGACAGGTCTTGAACAAATCACAAAAACTGGCTTTAGCCAAAAATATGGGCGGTAATCAGGATTGATTTGCTAATGTTTCTTCTTGACTGATCCCCATTCTAGCATAAAATCAGCGTCATCACTGCTTTTGTTATCATTGTTAGGCTCAGTTGCGGCTGGTTTTGGCGTAGTGGTTTTGACCGGTTTAGTCTCAGGGCTAGTTTTATTATTATCAGTCAATGGCTTTATTTTTACTCTGGTATCAAGTTTGATATTTTGACTTGGTGCTGGAACAATGGGTGTATTTGGTGGTGCACTTGGTATGGTTGGTGGCGGAGGTGGTATCAGTCCTGATTTTGGTTTAGGGGATTTGGGTTTTGTTTTGATATTAGTTTTAGCTAACTGGTTATTTATTTTTATGTTTTTGGCTGGTTTAATTAATTTATCAGGTGTATTTTGTTTTGGTACATCTAATTTGGGCTTTTCCACTGATTTAACCGAAGGCTGGACTTTAGTTTTCGGTTCAGTTTGATTGGCTGTTGATTTAGTTAGGGGGTTTGGGTTTTGGTCGTTTACTTTAACGGCGCTAGAATCGTTTGATGGACTTGGTTTTGATGCTTTGATCTTTTGGGGATTATCATTAAGAGTATTAACTGGAACAATGGCACCGATTAAAATATTTTCATCTGAATTTTTGGTTTTCAGATAATTATACACAATACTTTCTTGGCTAGCAGTAACTGACATACCTTGTTCAGTTAAGAAATTAATCATTGCTGCATGAGCTTCAAGTGAGGACTTGTTTTTGGCTAGAGCCTGGCTGATTTCTTTAAAGGCTTGTTCGGGTTTATGTCTTAGTTGTAGGACTTTGGCCAATTTTAAATGGTAGGTAATTGAGTTGGGATTTATTTCCACAGCGTTTTTAAGGTTATTTTCGGCGCTTTGAAATTTTCCTGATTTAAGCGCTAATTCAGCTAATTCAAAATATAAATCAGCAGTATAAATTGAATTTTCGCCAAAGTCTTTAATTGATTGTTTTATGGCGCGCTGGAAATAAGTAAAGGCTGTATCTAAGTCACCTTTAAAATAAGATTTTAAGCCTTCATTTCTTAAATAACTTGGTTTCTCGTCAAAATTCCCAAATTTTAACTGAGCATTTATACTGCGCCCAGATAATAAATAAATTGTCAGAACAATTGTCCAAAACATTAGTTTTTTAATTGTTTTTAATGGAGATTTCATAATTTGTTAATTAAGATAATGAAAAACAGCAGTTGATTATATAGTTGTTGGTTAAAATTCTTTTAATGTTATTATGACGTTTTTTTCTTAATTAAGCAATGAGTCTAGTTTAACTTATAATTAAACTTTAAAATAAAGCAAGCAAAATTTAATTTGTTGCAGTAAAATTAATAGTTTGAGTCTTATACATTGATAAATTTATGAAACGGTTCAAATATCCCCCTAATATTAAAGCTAAAATGCCTAACCCGGCCAATCAAACAAGAAGCCAGTATTGTTATACGTTAGGTCTGGATTTAAATACTAATTCTGGCCAGGGTTATGGACCTTTTCGCCTCGATGGTGAACGAGCCTTATTGCCATATGTGACTTCAGTTAACATTGCCTGTGGTATGCATGCCGGCGATCCTGTCCTAATTGAAACTTGTCTAAATGAAGTTAAGCAATATGGACATAGTTTAGGCGCATTAATTGGGTTGCCCGATATGGTAAGTTTAGGCCATCGTGAAATTAATTTACCCATAAGTGAAATTAGATCTTACATTTTATTTCAACTTGGTTCATTGTATGGTATGGCTAAAGCTAATGGATTAGAAATTACGCAGGTCCGTCCGGTTGGCTATTTGTATCGTCAGATGCTTAATGACTTACGCATTACCACGGCTATCGCCAAGGCTGTCGCTGAATTTGATAAGTGGTTAATCTTAATTGGGCCCAGTTCAGAAAATTTGGTTACCGCCGGCCAAAGAGCTGATATACGCGTTGCCGGGGAAGTCATTATTGATCGAGTGTATGATGCAAATTTAGTATTGTTGCCTGAAAGTCATCCTAAGGCTAGACTTAAAACAGCTGCCGAAATAATCAGTCAGGCCAATCATTTAATAAATAAAGGTGAGATTAGGGTTGTTGACGGGCATTATCTGCCGATAAATTACCAAACCATCCATTTGAGTTCGCAATTACCCGATGCGGTTAATATTGCTAATGAATTAGCTAAACTAATTCCGGAACCAGTAAGTTTGAATAGCGAGCCATTTGAAATTGATGTTTATGATCAATTACCCAATTATCTTTATGATATTAATTAATCTTTAGTTTTAAGGTAATCGTTTACGTGCCGGTATTGATTCATCATACCAGCCGCCATAATATTCAGGATAATCTTCGCCAGTGGTCGAAGTAATGGTAGTTTTTAAAGCATTATAAACGGCTTTTTTACCACCTTTTTCATAGCGTTTGAGCCATTCTAATTCGTTATTATCAATCTTAACATTGGCTTTTACCAATTCTTTAACAATATTAATTTCGTGAATAATAGCCATGGTTTCTTCTTCAAGACAGCGTTCAATAAATTCTTTACGTCCAGTTTTACCCGGAACAGGATCTTGGGTTGGGTTTAATATTGCATGAACAAATTCATGGGCAATACTAATTAATTTATAGTTACGTGGGCACCATTTACCGATGAATATTGTACGTTTGCGTTTATCATAATAAGCTTTGCAAGGACCATCGATAAATTTTATTTTAATACCGGCTTCTTCAATTTTATCAATATCATCCATTAAAGTAGGTAATTTTAAGGCAATATCAATGACCGATTTGCCAAGTTTTTTTTCTAATTTTGCTTTTTTGGTTAATTTTTCAGCCATGCGATTTTTACCTTGCAAATCCCATACATATGTATATTATACTATAAAATTAATATTTTTTTAACTAACTTAAATAAATATTAAAATTTAATGAAATTTTAGATTAATTTTTGTGCAAATTAAAACAATTTCATTATATTCTTATAATATAACTTAAATTTATAATAAGCAAATTAAATTTCTAATTTATTTATAAAATTTATTACTAATAGGCTGTCCGATAAGTGATTTGAGTCAAAATACCATGTTAAAAACCGATTTTGTCGTTAATGAGCTTATTCTGGATAAAGTTTTAACGGTATTTAATAACCTATATATTTCAAAACTTAATTTTAAGGAAAATTTTGATTATTTAAAGTTTATTTCACAGGAAATCATAATTTCATTAGATATTAAACACTGTCTATTGTTTTTGAATAAGACTCAAAATTCTTTAAATCATTTTGAATTGGTTTATAAGTTAAATCATGGTGATTTAGCAATGATTAAGTTTAGTCATTTGATTAAACTTAATCAAAATGATTTTGACCAGTTAAAAATACCATTTATTATTAATAAATCGTTTGATGATATAAGCGATAGTTATCAAAGTATTTTAAATTGTCTTAGTAATGAAGATAATGTCTTAATTTTTCCGGTTTTTAAACAAGAGCGGTTGGAAGGGATATTGTTTTTTATCACAGATTGTAAAGACAAATTAGCCTCATTAAAAATACTTAGTAAGATATTAACCAATGAATTAAATAAATATCAAGATGAATTATTTAATACTGATGGTTTTAATAATGAAAAAATTGATTGGAAAACCTTTGATTTGGTTGTAAAAACTGCCCAATGTTTTGATGTGAATTTGTTGATTAAACATACTTTAAATTCTTTAAGAATCATTACTAATAAAGACATAGTGCTTATTGCTGGGTTAGATAAGTTACGCCCTTTTGAAATAAATGAAATTTCCCAAAATAATAGTAATAAGCAATTAATGGCGTTAAAGTCAACCCGGATTCCTTCTGATTTGTTTAACCAGTTTAGTCATGTCTATAAAGCTTTTAATCAGCAAAGTCAGTTTAATGATTTAACACCCAATGTTAAACTTTATCTTCAGGATATTAACGTGAAATCACTTATTGGTTATCCTTTGATTATTAATAATATTAATAGTGGTATTATCTTAATGATGGGTTGTAATAATGATATTCAGTTAGACCGAACCAAAGAAAAAATTGTAAAAGTGCTCGTAGATAATTTTTGTCAGCTGTATAAATTTTACCTTGAACATCAATTATTAAAAGATCAACTTTTGAATATTGAGTTAGTCCAATCGTTAATTCTAACATTACAAAATACGATAAATACTAGTCAGGTTCCACTTCCTAATTCTTTAGGATCGAGCTCTAGGCTAGTTACTAGTAATCAAACACCATTATCAGTTCGAGAGATTGAAGTATTAACTTTAATAGCTCAAGGATTAGGCAATAAAGAAATTGCCCAAAAATTATTTTTAACTGAATCAACAATTGAATTACATTCTTCACGGCTCAAGAAAAAGCTCTTACTTAAAAGTCGTACTGCACTTGTTAAATTTGCTTGTGAAAACGGATTTGTTTAATTGTACGTTCGTCATTATATCCTAGCGATAGCTTAGTGCTTCAGCAATATGTTTGTATTGAATATCCTCAATTTCATCTAAATCCGCTATGGTTCTACTGACTCGAATAATTCGATCAAAGGACCTGGCTGATAGGCCAAGACTATTAACGGCTTTAGCTAGTAGTTGTTGGCTTTGCTTATCTAAGTTACAGTGTTTTTTTAACAGTTTGCCTTTAAGCAGACTGTTATAAATAAATTCTTGATTGTTTTGACGCATTTGCTGACGTTTTACGGCTTTTAATACCCTTTGGCGAATGGATTCAGATGATTCAGCTACCTCATCACTGGCTAATTCTTGTTCATTTAACCTTGGAACGTTAACGTGTAAATCAATGCGGTCTAATAATGGGCCAGATAATCTGGACCAGTATTTTTGAGCTAAATGGGGACTACAATTACAGTATTGGACTAAGTCACCTTTAAACCCGCAAGGACAAGGGTTACAAGCAGCCACCAGTAAGAAATTAGCTGGATAGGTTAAGGTCTGGTTGGCTCTGGTTATAATTATATTATTGGTTTCCATTGGTTGTCTTAAATTGTCTAAAATGGTGCGGGAAAATTCGGTAAATTCATCGAGGAATAATATGCCTAAATGGGCAAGCGAAATTTCTCCAGGCTTTGGTCTTACCCCCCCACCAATTAATCCAGCTATTGATGAGCTATGATGAGGTTGACGCAACGGTCTAGTCGTAACCAGTTGTCCGGGATTATAAAGCAATTTAGCTACTGAATATAATTTAGTTAATTCAATAGCTTCCGCATAGGTTAGTGGTGGCATAATTGTTGTAATTGCCCGTGCCAGCATTGATTTACCAGAGCCAGGCGGACCCACCAGTAATATATTATGTTTGCCACAAGCGGCAATTTCAATGGCTCGTTTGGCATAATTTTGACCTTTAATATGTTTAAAGTCTAAGTCATCATTAATAATTTCAAGGTTTAAGCCAAATTGTTCTTGATTAAACTTGGCCATTGGGGCAATTTCATCTTGGTTATTTAGTAAGCGTAAAACATCATTCAAATGATTAAGGCCATAAACATTTAAACCTTCAATAAAGGATGCTTCGGATGCTACACAATGCGGTACAACGAGATTTTTTATCCCATAATTTTTACACGCTATGGCTAGGGGTAAGACTCCGGGAATTGGTTTTAAACTACCATCCAAGCCTAATTCACCGGCAAACCAAAAATCATTTAATCTTGCCGTATTAAGCATTTGGGTTGAAGCTAATATCCCTACAGCAATAGGCAAGTCGTAAGCCGGTCCATCTTTATGGACGTCGGCTGGTGCTAGGTTAATAATCCATTTTTTGCCTGGGGGAATAAGCAAGCCACAGGATTTTATACTTGAGCGAACGCGTTCTTGGGATTCCCGAATGGCAGTTCCTGGTAAGCCTACTATTTGGATTTGACCAATGCCATTATTACAATCGATTTCAACTTCAATTAAATTGGCGTCAATTCCATTTAAACACCCCGATAAAATTTTTACGTACATATCAATTAGTCCTCATAAAAGTTCTAATTGATATAACGAAATTTATTTAAAAAAGTTCTAAAATTTAATGTACTTGACTTGTTGATTTTACAGGCGTTAACCAATCCTTAAATTTATTTAATTCGCCTCGACAAGTTTTAAGGTATTGCTCTTGAATTCTGGCTGTTATTAAACCAACTTTTTCATTGCCAATTTTGCGATTGTCCACATTTAATACTGGGGTAATTTGAGCCCCAGTTCCACAAAAGAATATTTCGTCAGCTAGATATAATTCACTGCGGTCAATTGTTCTATCGATAGTTTCAATATTTAATTCCGATTTGGCCAGTTTTATGACCGTATCGCGAGTTATACCTTCAAGGATATTATCCGTAATTGATGAGGTTATGAGTTTGCCATGTTTAACCAGGAAAATGTTCATCGCCGATCCTTCGCTTACATGTCCACTTTCAGTTAAAACGATACAGTCGTCAAACCCACTGGCTTGAGCGTCACCTTTAGCTAGAGCTGTATTAGCGTAGGCACCAACGATTTTACCCCGAGCGGGAATAGCGTTATCCTCAACACGGCGCCAGCTAGATACGTGGACTTTAAGGCCGGAATTTGCATTAAAATAGTCACCGAAAGGAATCATAAAAATACTAAGATCACTGGGATTAATGGTGCCTAGGCCAGGGCCAATTTTTTTGGCACTATTATAGACGCTAGGCCTTATGTATATATCTTCTTTAGGGTTATTTTTATTCACTAAATCAACAATTAACTGATAAATATCATTTTGGGTATATTTAACTTCTAGTCTTAAAATTTTTATATTTTCTAGCAGTCGTTGAATATGTTCGTTTAGCCTGAATAAATAAACTGTGTCATGGCTGGAATTGTAATAGCCCCGAATACCTTCAAAAATTGCGGTGCCATACATAAAAGCATGACACATAATACTTACTTTGGCATCATTAAGGCCAACAAAATTATCTTCAAAAAAGGCTACTAAATTATCTTTCAATTATTTTTCTCCTGATTAGCTTTAGTTAGGTTGTCTTTAAGATATTTAATTCTTAAGGCAATATATTTTTCCTTAGATTTTTCGGGTTCAAGATTTAGATAAATTTGAAATTCATTTATGGCTTTTTGCCATTCCTGATTACTTTCATAAATATTAGCTAAATCATACACTGCTTCCGAACATTTAGGATTATCTTTAAGCGTGGTTATTAGTTCTTTTTGAGCTAATGGGTAATCATTATTTTCGAGATAAACTTTAGCTAAGCCAAGATGAGGCTCATATTTTTCAGGATAAGTAGCAATAAGCGCCTCAAAAATATGGGTCGCTGTAGTAAGCTCGCCTTGATTTAGCTCTTGATAACCAGCGTTAACTTTTTTTAAGAATTTTTGATTGCTTGGCGCTGAATCAGTTTTAGTTATATTTAAACCAAGGAAAAGAAGAATTGCTAAAAATATTTTAAGGTAAATCAAGTTATGGTCTCCAAAGCATTAAATAATTTAATTACCAATTAGCGTTATAAGCCTAATTATAGTATGAAATAATAAAAGTTTGTATAATTAAAGCTTAAACTTAATTTGCTTAACTCTTCGAGAATTAAAGTTAGGCAATTTAAGGTTAATCATATCCTGAATGTGTAACACTAAAGTGTTAGTGTTACATAAAAGCTAGAGGAAATATTTAACCTGTTTATTTCACTCTTTATGGGCTTTGAAATTGTATTGAAGTTAGATAAGATAAAAGTATCTTAAGGGCTAAGCAAGTTTACAATTTTAGACGAAGGAAAGGAGTTATAACTATGACAATGAATTTATTAGTTAATCATTTAACTACCCAAACTATAGATATTGACGCCAATACTTGTACTTGTGACTATTGTAAATTTATTAGCCCTAGTGATTTTGATATTGATGATTATACTCATGAAGAAAATTCGCAACAAGCTTTTTTAAAAAATCTTAAAAGTGAAGATGAAGTTTTATTATATGGTTTTCGCATTAATATTGGCCGTGACGAAGACAACCAAGTCATTCTTAATGATAGTTCTGTTTCCAGACATCATGCGCAAATTACCGTTGTTGACAATAAGTATTATATTGAAGACATTAACAGCAAAAATGGCACTTATGTTAATGGTAAATATCTAAAAGCAAAAATGGAATTAAAAGCTGGTGACATTATTCGCATTGGTATGAGTCAGTTTGAAATCCACATTGATCAAGATAGTTTCGCTAAATTAGCTCCAGTCATTGATATCAGAGTTAACAGCGTAATTAAATCTGACCGTTTAGCTATTGCGGCTTAAAATTATTTAATATTGCTAAAAAAATTGTTAATAATATTCTTTATAAATCATAAACTTTTGTTTCTAGCTTAAGAATATTTGCTAACCTAGAAATAATAATTATTTTTAGGTTAGGATTTTATGAAAATAAGTAAGGTTTTGCTTGTCCGCAAAAAATCAACTTACGAAATTCAAGCACTTGAACATCAAGAAAGTAAGTTCTTAGCATTGATTCAAAATAATCATGAAAGTATTAAAAAGGTTGTTCAGGCACATGAAGAACATAAAGCAAGTTTGAATTTAATTACTCAGATATTGGATGATAAAGGGATAAGCTATGTCATTAAGGATAGATCTAAAATTACCCATAAAATTACCGACGTTGATTTAGTCATTACTGTTGGTGGTGATGGTACATTGCTGGATGCCAGTCATTTTATTCAAGGTAAGATTCCGATTCTTGGTGTTAATTCATCTACTTCATCAAGTTTTGGCCATTTTTGCCTAGCCCAAGGGCATAATTTTAAACATTATTTAGAATCAATCGAAAATGATAATATTCATCCAATCGCCATATTACGCTTGGAATTGTTGATTAATAATATTAGTCAAAATGATTTAATCTTGAATGAAGTATTATTAACCCATCCCAATCCTGCAGCTACTAGCCGTTATTTAATTAGTATTAATGCTGATTTTGAAGAACAGCGTTCGTCAGGAATAATTATTGCCACTCCAGCCGGTTCGACTGGCACTTTAAAAGCTGCGTTAGGACAGGTTATGCCAATATATACTGATAATTTTCAGTATTTGGTGCGCGAGCCAGGTTTGCGCCCGAATGAAGTTTTTAAATACCAAAAAGGAATTTTAAATAAACTTAGTTGTGTCAAAATTGTATCAAAAATGCGACAGGCTAAAGCATTTATTGATGGTCCTCATTTAAGTTTTGATTTTAATTTAGGTGATGAAGTGATGGTTCGACCAAGTTCTAAATTTTTATTTGCTTTTATTGATAAAAATGTAAATGAACAATTTAAATAATCTAGAAAAACTAGCCTTATATATTGGTAAGACGTTAATTTTTTTAACTAAATTAACCAAAATTTCTCAAGGGACTAATTTACCGGGAAAAGTTAGTTTAAAACTGGCTCCAGCTTTGTTTCAAAAATTAAGTAAGGATAAAGCCATTATTGCTATTAGTGGTACTAATGGTAAAAGCACTACTAGTGGACTTATATACAACTGCCTTACGGCTAATGGTTTTAAAGTTGTCCATAATCGACAAGGTGCTAATCTGATTACTGGTCTTACTACCACTTTAATTAATGCCAGTAATTTATTTGGTCAAATTGATTGTGATTATTTATTATTAGAAATTGATGAGGCTACTTTACCAAACGTCAGTAGTCAAAGCCAGATTGATTACCTTGTCGTAACTAATTTATTTCGTGACCAATTAGATCGATTTGGTGAATTAGATACGACTAAAAAATTAATTGAAAAAGGTATTATTAATTCCCAAATCACCTTGATTTTAAATGCTGATGATCCTAATGTTTGTCAAATTGAGGCTAGAGACAATAAAAAAGTTTTTTATGGCCTCGATTCAGCTAATATTGTTAATTCACAAACAGGTAATCAGACTCGCGAATTAGCCTACTGTAAATTGTGTAATTGTGAAATTGCCTATCATTCGGTTTTTTATAATCAGTTAGGTGATTGGTATTGCCCTAATTGCAATAATAAGCGACCACTTCCTGATGTTATAATAGCTAGTCTTGAAGCGAAAGGCATTGATGTTCAAGCCAAAGCCATCATTGATTTAAAAGAATATAAGCTTACATACAGCTTGCCAGGATTATTTAATGCTTATAACATTTCTGGGTGTTTGGCGCTATCTTATGCTTTGAATTTAAATATTGATAAAACTCTTGAGGGGTTGCTTAAATATAAACCTTTGTTTGGACGGTCCGAAATAATTCATTTACATAATCAGAATATTATTATTCAGTTAATTAAAAATCCAGCTGGTGCTAGTTTGGCCTTATCATCAATTAAGCCAGACGAAATTATTATAATTGCTATCAATGATAATTTAGCTGATGGCCGAGATATATCCTGGCTTTGGGATACACAATTTGAATTATTAAACCACCACCAAAATAAGATTATTGTTTCCGGTAAACGTTTATACGATATGGCCGTGCGCTTAAAACATGCAAATTTTGACAAAACTAAAATTATCTGTTTGCCTGATTTAAAAGTAGCAATTGACGAAGGTTTTAAACAAGCTAATGGTAAAGGCAATTTAAGGATTTTACCAACTTATACTTGTCTTTTAGAATTACAGAATATTTTTAAAGATTTAGGCTATAAAATGTCAGGGCTAAATTAATTGTAGTCGTTAGATTTGGCAATGGTTTTGATTGGATTAGGATTGCCTTGGGATAAATTGGTTAATACTTCTTTTGAATGGGTAGCGGATAAATAACTAATCACGCTACGCGAAAACGTTAGAAGGCAGGCATTATGGGTTACTTGGGCATAGCGATAATTATCTAAAGATAAACTGGCCTCATTATTTAAAGCCATAACCCGACTTTGAATCCGTTTGTCGAGTAAAAATTCTGTTTGAATTTTCTTTTGTTCAGACCCCCCAGTTGAGGCCACAAAACCGGTTAAAACAGCTTGAAGGATACCGGGGATTACATAGCCTGGAGCAAAGAAACTGGCTACATTTAACGATGTTTGAATAGTTGAATTGGCTCCACGTTTAAATAGGCCGGGATTAGCATAATGTTCAAACTGTTGTTTTACCTGTTTGACAATTGGATCACTAGTAACTGCTCCGGTTAAAATTGCTTTAAGTTTATCCTGTCTAGCTCCTGAATCCCATGGTGTTTCAGTAAAAACACTTTTATCGATTTCCAGGTTGCTGTAATAATCATTTAATTTTTTTAGGGTATTTAAGGCTTCAGATTCACCGACTAGCGCTTTTAGTTTGGTCAGGCCATCGTTAATAAGTTTATTCTGTCTTGATTCATCATTTATACCCATGGCTTCGGAAATCTGCATAAGTGATGCCACAATATTTTCATGAGTTTGATCAATGAATTGTTGTCGTCTTAAACTAGCAATGTATAAATCTTTAGTTTTTGGATCTTTACCCAGAAGTAATTTGCCCATATCAACCGATGGTCCACAGCCTTTGTAACCAACCATATAATTTAAGCTATCTTTAGTTAAGGCTTTGGTCTTTTCATGTTTAGAAGATAAATTGTTTACTTCAGCGTCTAATAATTTCGATTTTGCTGATTGGCTATAACTAATATCAACAAGGTGTTCGATTGTTTCACCAATAATTTGTGGCTCATCCCAAAGGGATACTTCTCCTTTTAAGGCTTTTTTATTTACATTAGGTTTAGTATTGTTTTTTTTAAAACTAATATTTTGGTGTTTAGGTTTAATTTTGGTAATTGGCTGACCAATATTATCATTAAATGGTAAAGACCAGTTTTTATATTCTTTTAAATCTTCGCTATTGTTTAAAATTTCCGTATTACCAAGTAAACCTTGACCACTAACGGGCATAAGGGTAGAACAAAGGTAAGTAATAGTTAAAATTATTTTTGTTTTATTCAACATGAATGATTTGGTATTTTGAAAACTTAAGAAATACTAGATTACAACTTTTAAAGCTATTTGACTATAATAATTTAAAAGATTTTATCTAATTGTTGACAATTTAGTACAAAACTTAAATATATATTGGCATATAATTGGGAATAATAAAATTAGTTAATAAATTCTGCGTGAATAATTGGTAAAAAATATAGATGTTTAAACTTAAAATTAAATTAATTCTCTTAGGTCTAGTTTTACTTTTGCCCATTAGTTATGCAAGCAGTAATACTAATTTCGATAATTTAATTCTCCAATTTAAGTCAGATAATGGTGGTCTAGGTCATTTGATTGTTTCGCCCCAAGGCGTAAGTGTTGATTTTAAAAGATTAAAAAGTAGAGTTATTATTTTAAGCCCTAAATGGAATGTTTATTTATTAAATTACAGCACAAAGAAATTTATGGAATATAATGATCAAGAATGGGAAAAAAAATTTCGTAAGCTTAATTCAACGCCTAACCATTTTCGCTTTGACAATTGTATGGCAAGATTAGAAAAATGTAATGATTCGATAAGTGGTCATAAGGTTAGGCTTTATACTTTAATTGAAAAAAATACTAAAATTAAAATCGCAAAATTATATGTAATCGATGCACCTAAATTAGTCAATAAGATTTCCTGCAAGGTTTTTTTTCATGGCATATTTCAATTACCTAGTGAAATAGCCAACCTTGGCATACCGGTTAAATTAGAAGTTTGGCGCAGTAGTAATGAGACTAATCTTTCTACATACTGGGATACTTTTAAAATTTCTAATTTAGCTAATAGTAAACTGGATGAATTTTATAAAATTCCCCATGATTATACGTTGGCTAAGACCGACGTTTCTTTAATAATGGGTGATGAAACAACCAATATGTTAAATGATGCTTTAGATAGTCCTTAGACTTTTAGTTAAACGGTATGTTAAAGTCGTAAAACGATTTAAAGCGGATTTGTTTTTTATGGCTATATATAAGGCTTTGGATTCCCCAATAATAATTACTAGTTTTTTACCGCGCGTTATTGCTGTATAAATTAAATTGCGTTGGAGCATAGTATAATGTTGCATGGCTAAGGGAATAACTACACAAGGATATTCACTGCCTTGAGCCTTATGGATTGAAGTTGCATAAGCTAGATTAATTTCATCTAAGTCAGTAAATTCATATTCGACTATTTTACCATCAAAGTCAATTTGAATTATTGACTCTTCTTTATCGATGCTGTATATCTTTCCGATATCACCGTTGAATACTTCTTTTTGATAATTATTTACGAGTTGAATGACTTTATCATTGATATCAAAACGTTGGCCAAATTTTTCAATAGGACAATGTGAATTAGGATTTAAGTGTTTTTGTAATTCGATATTTAAAGATCGAGAACCTAAACTGCCGCGATTCATTGGCGTTAAAATTTGAATGTCGTTTAAACTGTCTAATTTAAATTTATTAGGTATACGTTTACTAACTACTTCAATTACTTTAGCCATAATATCAGCATTATCTTTACCTTCAATAAAGTAAAAGTCAGTCAAATCATTTTTATGATATTTAGTATTGATCATTTCCCCTTGATTAATTAAATGGGCATTAGTAATAATTTGTGAGGCAGCAGCCTGGCGAAAAATTTGAGTTAAATGAATAGTTTTAATTAATTTGCTACTGATTAAATCATTTAAGACATTACCTGGACCAACTGCTGGTAATTGATCAATATCACCAATAAGAATTAATTGAGCTTGGCTGGGTAAGGCATGAATTAATTTATTCATGAGGATAATATCAATCATCGACGATTCATCAACTATTAATAAATCAAGATCTAGTTTATTATCTTTATTTTTTTTAAAATTATTTATTTTTGGATCAAATTCTAATAAGCGATGAATGGTTTTAGCTTCAAGTTTAGTGGTTTCAGTTAGACGTTTAGCCGCCCTACCAGTTGGAGCTGTTAAGGCAATATGGATATTTTTCTGAGCAAGTATTTGAATTATACAGTTTACAATAGTAGTTTTCCCTACACCAGGTCCACCAGTTATTATAAGTATTTTATTGGTAAAGGCTGCAATTACAGCCTGTTTTTGTGAGGCTGATAGGCTAATATTGTTTTTTGATTCAACCCATTCTATGGCAGAGTCTGCATTGATTTGATAGTCAAAATGACTTTGATTTAATTGACTTAAATTCTTAGCTAAAGATTGTTCAGCATTGTATAAAGAAGATAGAAATATATATTCAATTTCAGCAATAAATTCAGATGCGAGGTTCTTAAGTTCAATTTCTTGGTTTATGGCTACATTTATGGTATCTGGTGAAATTGATAAGACTTTATTGGTCGATTCAATTAAATCGTTTTTACTTAAAGCAATATGACCTTGATTAGAAGCTTCTTGTAAAATGTGACTAAGACCAGCCTGGGCTCTTATAAGTGAATCTTTGGGAATGCCTATGTTTTGAGCAATAAGATCAGCTGTTTTAAAACCAATACCATAAATATCTTTGGCAAGTTTATAGGGATTTTGGGTAACAATGTCAATGGCGTTTTCGCCATAGGTTTTAAAAATTCTAACGGCGCGAGCGGTGCCAACTCCATGTGATTGAAGAAACAACATAATTTTACGAATAGCTTTTTGATTTTGCCAAGATTGGGTAAGAATGGCTAATCTCTTTTGGCCAATTCCAGGTAATTCTAGTAATAATTCAGGATTGGTATCAATAATATCAATTACGTTAAGACCAAAATGATTGACCATAACTTTAGCAAAATGTGGGCCTATGCCTTTAATTAAACCTGAACCCAAGTATTTTTCAATACCGTTAAGGTTATTGGGTGAAATTAATTTAAGGTTCGTCGCTTTAAATTGTAGACCATAGTTTTTATCATTCAGCCAGAAACCATTGGCCTCAATATATTCACCAGGATGAATATTGACAGCATTTCCAGTTACCGTAATTAAATCCTTATTACCTTTAACCTTAATGCGTAATACACAAAAACCGTTACTTTCATTATGGTAAGTTACTCTTTCAATTTCACCAGTAATACTTTCGATTTTAGTGTTTAGGTTTACCGGATTTGACATAAATTTAGTTTAATTCCCGATAGAATAAGGAGTCTGGATAATATGGTGACTTTATGATATTATTTGAGTTTCAATATTATAAACTATTTAAAATTAATTTATTTATATTGAGATTATATCTTTATGTTGGGATTATATCTTTATGTTGGGATTATATATTCATGTTGGGATTATATATTCATATACCTTTTTGTACTCATAAATGTCCGTTTTGTGACTTTGCGGCTTTTCAAGGTTTAGCCAAGCTTGAAGATAAGTACATAGATGTTTTAATTAAAGAAATTGATTTTAAGGTTAAGCAAAACCAAGTTGTTAATTCGATTTTCTTTGGGGGTGGAACGCCAAGTTTAACCAGTATTGAAAATTTAGCCAAAGTTTTTCAGGTTTTAAAAACTAAGTTTAGCTTTGCTCCGGATATTGAAATTTCACTTGAATCAACACCTCATTCGCTTGACTTGGCTAAAACCAAAGAATTAATTAATTTGGGATTTAATCGCTTATCCATTGGCGTTCAGACATTTAATGATAGTGAATTAATTGCTATAAATAGGGACCATACTAGTTTGCAAGCTGAACAAGGAATTGAAATTGCTCATTTGGCCGGGTTTAAAAACATTAATATTGATTTAATGTACGGTTTACCTAGTCAGACTTATGAATCTTTTCAAACTTCGTTTTTCAAACTTATGAATTTAAGTAAACAATATCCATATCTTACCCATTTTTCACTTTATGGACTTACGCTTGAGGAAAATTCACCATTTTATAAATTACATAGCAAAAATAGTCCATTGTATCCTAGCGATGAAATAAGTGTAAATATGTATATTTTTGCTAATAAAATAGCTAGTCAATTTGGATATGACCGTTATGAACTTTCCAATTTTGCTAAACCAAATTATCAATCTACCCATAACTTAAATTATTGGCAATTAGGTGAATTTTATGGTTTTGGGATAAGTAGTTATCAATATTTAAATAATTATCGTCAAAGCAATTGGAAAAGTATAAGTAAATACCTGGCTAATTATGAGACTTGTGAAACGGTTGAATATATTGATCCTAAAACCAAGTTGAAAGAATTAATTATGTTAGGATTAAGATTAAAAGAGGGTATAAATTTACAGGAATTTTCGGATAAATTTAATTATAATTTTGCAATTAATCATGCCAAAACTATAGCTGAATTAGAAGAAAATGGTTATTTGTTAAAAGATCTAAATAATATTGCCCTTACCCTAAAAGCTTTGCCGGTTAGTAATTTAGTTATTGAGCAGTTTTTTTGATGATGTCATTAATTTTGCTATGATTATAATTTAGAGATATGTATGGAATTTTTTGTGAAATTGTTAAATATTAGTTTTATTTAATATATAATAGGTTTATGAGGTATGGAGATTAATTGTTTTGAAAATTTGTCCTCAGTGTTCTAAAACTTACGAGGATTTTTTTGAAAGTTGCTTAGTAGATTTAACCCCGCTTAAGTCAAGCAATGAAAATAGCCAAGCTAATGGCTTGGGCGGTTCGTTATTGGTTAATAATCAGTCTAATTCGGCTAATCCTAATCTAGTTAATAATCAGGTTAATTCAGCTAATCCTAATTCAGTTGATAATCAACCTAATTATCCAGATTTTAATTCAGGAAATCCCTTTAATAAAAATAATTCAGTTGGAATTGACAATTCTTTTAATGAAAATTCACCAAAAACTTCCAGTCGGTTTTCCCTAATCAA
>JAKAZS010000063.1 GCA_021815785.1 bacterium | reverse complement strand
GCAATAATAGCCCGTATCCAAGCAATAATAACCCGTATCCAAGCAATAATAGCCCGTATCCAAGCAATAATAGCCCGTATCCAAGCAATAATAACCCGTATCCAAGCAATAATAGCCCGGCGATAAACTCCGGCAGTCCTAACAACTACCAGCCCAACCAATATTATCAAGGTCAAGTCATCCAGCAAAATATAAATACCGGCAATGGCTATAATCCCAATAACTATCCCCAAAACACACCGCCACCAGCCATGGGCTATAATCCCAATAACTACCCACAAAATACACCACCATCAGCCATGGGTTATAATCAAACCAATAATAATTTTGCCGGTAATAATGGTTACCCAATGATGCAAGGTTACGTAACCACAATTAATAGCGGTTCACTTATGGCCGCAACGCTAAAGAATTCCTTGGATTCAGGTTCGACACAAGTTGGTGAACCCGTTGAAACGACTTTACCCAATGGTCTTATGCAAGACGGTAAACAGGTATTACCACCTAACACAATAATTAGTGGCCAGGTTAGCGAAGTCGTCAGTGCCAAAAGGTTTAAATTTGGAGCTAATGGTAAAATCGCCATTAACTTTAATCAAGTTCAATTACCCGATGGACGTAAATTTCCCATTCAAGCTAGTGTTGATACCAATAAAATGTCTTTAACTGGTGGCAGCACTAAAGGCCGAGTTGGTAAAAGTGCTTTAGCGGTAGGAGGTGGCGCATTAGGCGGAGCAGCCTTAGGAACAGGACTTGGCGCTATAGTTGGTGGCATGTCTAATGGTAATGAAGGCAAAGCTGTTGGCATGGGTGCTGTTTTTGGTACAGCCATTGGTTCTGGAGTTGGTTTAGTTGGCGCCGGTGTCCGTAAAGGTTCTGAAGTTAAAATTGTAGCTGGCACCCAATTACCTATTGTGTTAAATGCACCATTAAACATTCAATAACCTAAATTAATACCTTAAATAAAAAATTTAAAGTATAAGTAGAAGTAAATAATTATTTAATTTGTACCAGGATTTAAACCGCTATTACCAAATTATTTACTTCTACTTATAAAAGAATTAGCGATTAAATATACAAAAGAAGATTTAGTACCATTTTCGATAATCCAGTTTAAATATTTATTGGCATTAATCAAATCATTAGCCACATAATAATTCAAGCCAATAAACAAATGCGCAATCAGTAATTCGGTATTTAATTTACTGGTTTCCATAACTTCAGATGGATTAACTTTATTATCCAGGAATTGGATTAATTTATTTACAAAAGTAATTGCTTCAAAACTATGCTGGGAATAAAACACTTTTTGTAATTCCTCAATAAGTCTATTAGTATTATGGTTAGCTAATTTATCGGTAATAAACCTTAAAAGATAAATATGGGAAATATTTTCGAAAGTAGTTTTATTTAATTGAATTACTTTATTAAAACTCTCTAAAGCTTGATCATATTGACCAGTACACAAGTTTAATATGGCCGCCAAAAAATTATAATATACTTTATGCGGAAAAGTGACCATAAGATCCTTAAATTCAACTATGGCCAGGTTTAAATTATTAAGTTTCATATTTAAAGTAATATTATTTATCTGGGCAAAATCAGGTTGATCGTCTAATAAGCCTTCATTAGCCTGCAAAGCCGAAGGATAGTTTTGCTGTTTATCAAGAATTATTACCTTGTTCACTAATAGCATTGAATTATTAGGGTTAATTTTAATTGCTTTATTAATTAAAATTAGCTCTTTAGCTGGATTAACTATTTGGGCAAGATCAATTGGACTTAAATAATGTGCCAGTGCATAATTTAAATCAAGTTCAATAGTACTAATAAAATCGTTAAAAGCAGCAATAAATTTTTTTTCTTTATAAAACGTATTGCCACGATTAAAATAGACATTAGAATCATATGGATTTAAGTTAATTACTTCATTAAAATCATCAATGGCCTGATCGTACATTTTCAGTTTAATAAATGTCCGACCACGATTATAATAGGCTAAGGGATGACGAGAATTAAGCCTTAAAGCTTCTTTAAAATCTTTAAGGGCTTCATCATATTTTTTTAAATTAGCATAAGCAATACCACGATTAATCAGGGGATTAATATTATCCGGAGTAAGTTCAATGACTTTAGTATAATTTTTAATTACCTCCAAATAATTTTCCAGCTGACTGTGTGAATGAGCACAATTATAATAAGCCAAATAGCAATCAGGGTCTATTTCCATAGCTTTCTTATAACTGTTTATAGCTTTTTCATGAAGTTCCTGATTACCATAACAGATTCCGCGATTAATATAAGCCCATTCATCAGGCTTAATTTTTATGGAAGCATTATAATCGTTTATAGCTGATTCAAAATCACCAAGATCCTTTTTAAAATTAGCACGGTTATATAACATAGAAGCATTATCTGGGTTTAGTTCTAAGGCTTTATTTAAATCTGCAATAGCTTTTTGATATTCACCGATTTCCTTATACAATAAACCTCGTTTATGATAGAGATGACTATCTTGGCCAGCTATTTCAATGGCCTTGGTATAATCTTGAACAGCCTTTCGATATTCATGAATTTTTTGATAAGTTTGAGCCCGTTCCCGAAGTACCTCAATATCACTAGGATTATATTCAAGAACCAAAGAATAATATTTAATTGCCTGATTATAATCTTTCAAATAAAAATAAGCTAAGGCAATATTATAATAAGCTTCTTCATACGTAGGTTCAACTATCAGAATTTGTTTAAATTTATCAATAGCTTCAAGATATTTCTGTTCATTGAATAATTGACTTCCTTCAAGAAATTGTTTATTTAAATCAATTGGTTCAGAATTATCTTTCATATAACTTAACTATAGTCAGAATATTTTGTTATTATAAATCTTATCAAGGTTAGTGATTAATATTATCCATTTTAAAGTAAATTTTGCTAAATATCCAATTTGGGCTACCTTAAAAGCCAAAAAGAACAAGTTTAAGTTTTTTTAATATTTTTTATTGCAATAGCTTTAGCCATAAGCTATTGCTACTCATCGGCATATTAATCATAAACTAATGATGGATATTATTTACATAATTATTAATTTGATACCAATTATGGGTACATGCGCAGGCAAAATGAGTTGGACTAAATGATATACAACAGGCCATAGAAAGTTCTTTAATTGAAGTATCAGGAAAAGTCAGGACTTTATCCTTATTTAAAGTTTTAAATGACAAATCCACCATTTGCTTAAATTCAGGAATACCAGGGTCATGAAGAAATTCATATTGAATAGAATTATCCTTCTTAATAATAAAATAAACCAATGCACATAATTCACCATAATAGGCAGGCCTTAAGGCCATACTATTTATCTTGATTGAAGAATAGCCCTGTGCCTGCAAGTAATAACAAAGTTGACGCATAACCTGCATACCATATGCCTGATAGATATTTTGACAGCTATTATACTGATGCCAACTATAATTAGGATAAATTCCCGCCCAACAATACTGAGCAATAGTACCATATTTGGAACTGGCTAATTTAACCCAGTTATCTAGCGCCATAGCTGCATATCTATGTACAAGACCATTTTTATCAAGTTTAAGGCAAAGTAAATATTCTTTTATAGATTCCTGCTGATTATCCATTTTGGCATTGAGCATAGCTAAATAGAAATGTGGGCTGGCCCAATTAGGTGCTATTGAACTAGCCATATTTAATTCAGCCTTTGCAGTCAAATAACGCCCCTGATTATAACCATTAACCCCTTCTTTAAACCATTGCAATGCTGAATTAATCTTAGGATTAGTTATTTCTTCAAGTTTCTTTAAATCGATTTGACTAGCATTAATGTTATTTTGGTGTAAAATTGGTGGTGGCAAAATTGTGTCATCCAATTTGCTTTTTAAGTCGACACTACTATTGCTTACACTGTCCGGAAAATCTTTATTCTTGTTAAATGGCGAATTTAAAATATTATTCGGGTTGGTAATTACCGTTTGTGAAGCATCAAGTTTAAAACATTTACGATTAGAGTTTTCACTGGGACTGTCTTTTAAATCATTCAAATTGTTAAAAGTTTTATCATCTGGTATTGAATCACTTTGAGGCTGTGACTTCTTGCTATTAGATAACGGCAATGTGTTATTTTGAGGTTTTGAACTAAACGATTCATCCCAGTCACTATGCTTATTTTTAATATTAATATTTTCATCCCAATCGCTGTGCTTAGTCATTACATCACTATCCTGAGCCATTGCACCAACACTTAACAGTAATAAAGAACTAAATATAACAACATAAGATCTTTTTACAATCATAGATTCAAAAAAATCTCACTGTAAAATTTAAGTTAAATAACACAGGCAATTTCACGAATACCAATGATTGTATTTCGGATAATTTTATTGGAATGGATAATATTATTACCCCAGATAACCGAATTTTCAATTTTTACACCCGCTCGGATAATAGTATTAGGACCAATAATAACATTACCTAATAATTCTACATTATCTTCAATAATCGAATTATTGCCAATTAAGGCTAATCCATTTATACTTGCGCTTGGAGAATACTCAAATTTAGCCGATTGAGGATTCAAATCCTTAAAACTTTCAATTTTAGTACCTGACATATTAACTTGTATTTTGTGATTTAGAGCATCAAAGTTGGATTCACAATATTTAGGAATAGTGCCAATATCACTCCAATACCCATCGACATTAATTCCTAACAAAGGTAATTTTAAATCTAATAATTTAGGAAACAAATCACGACCAAAACCATAGCTACCAGATTGCGGAATGTAATTAAATATAGCCGGTTCAAAAACATAAATTCCCGTTGAAATCAAATCAGATAAAGCTTCGCTAGCTTTTGGCTTTTCCTGAAAACCGGTTATAAAACCATCCGGGTTAGTTAGGGCTACACCAAACTGACTGACATCGACAACTTTAGTTAAAGCAATTGAAGCCAAAGCTTGTTTAGCTTTGTGCTGGTTAATAATATAAGTCAAGTCAAAATCAGTTAAAAGATCAGCATTTATGACCAAAAATGTTTCGTCTTGAAAAAAGGCCTTACAAGATCTCAAACCACCAGCATCACCAGTTAAATTTTCTTCAGTTGTAAAATTAATATTTACGCCATATTTACGTCCATCGCCAATCTGAGTCTCAATTTTATTGGCTAGATAATGTAAATTGGCACTTAAATTGATAAAATTGTGTATTTTGAGCAAATGGATTATATGCTCAATTATGGCATAATTAGCTATTGGAACCAATGGCTTAGGCAAATCACTCGTTAAAGGATCAAGTCTTGAACCTACCCCAGCTGCTAAAATCATTGCTTTCATATTGAAGATGCCTCCGTTTCACGGTATTAAATTCTTAGGCAAATTAATATTGACAATTCACATAAGAATAGCTAACTGATTTTGACTAATAAATTCAATCAAAATCAGTTATAAGCTAAAAAATATAATAACAGAAATTTCACTTAATTAATAAGATAGATTAAAATTTTTACATTTTCAATCTATCTTTTAAAGAATTATCATTAAACTTGTATAATTTAAGTTAATCTTTAACAACAATAATCTAGTTTAAACTAGCCAGAGATAAAGCTAGACATAAATGAATCTTGATCGAGTAATTAAACAACTAGCAATCCTAACATTATTTCTTATAGTAATTATGTTAGGTTATTCAATTGCCAGTTTTTTTGTCGATATTTTGCGACTGCTTTTTATGTCAGTATTTACGGCCTATCTTTTATACCCTTTAGTCAAAATTATCGAACGGCAGTTAAAAAATCGGATTTACAGCATCATTTTAATTTATGTTTTAATTATAATTTCCGGTATAGTTGGTGTGCTGTTAGTGGTACCAGAAATAATATCGCAGACAATGACTCTATCTGACAATTTACAAAATCATTTGCCAGTTATGTTAAATTCGTTAAGGAATATGGCAATCCCTTATGCAGCAAAATTTCACTACAATTTAAGTAATACTTCTTTCGATGACGTTTACAGTTTGTTATCGGCCAATTTGTTTAAATTTGATCCAACCAGCTTTATCAATCAAATGGGTAATGTTGCTGGCTCAACCATAATTTTATTGACAAATTTTATAACTTTAATGATTATAACTTTCTACTTACTACTGGATGCGGAAAAACTTGACAAGGTGATTTTAAAATATATACCGCAAACCTATCAGGATCGATTCAGCCAGATGCTTTTAGCCATAAATCATTCACTAAATAATTTTTTTCAAGGACAAATTGTTTTAGCACTAGTATTTAGTGGGATTATTTTAGTCTTACTGTTAATTTTAGGCGTCCATTACACACTTGCCTTAACGGCATTTTTGGCTTTTTGGGAAATAGTTCCGGTAGTTGGCCCACCAATTGGGTTTATCCCAATTTTTATTTCCGTTGGGCTAAAAGGGATGGACAATATTGGAGTTAATCGGCTAAGCCAAATTATTCTCATTTTTATAATATTTAACTTCTTACAATGGATTAAAGATAATATTGTCGCACCTAAATATGTTGGCAATATCATTGGCCTGCATCCAGTCATAATAATTATCTCGATTTTACTAGGAGCAAAATTTGACGGCTTAGCTGGTATAATAATATCCTTACCAATAGCCTGTATAATCCATGAATTTATTCACTTTTTAAGAATTAATCACGAAAGCCAGCATTAGCAAATCAAGTATTATGGACCCCAAAAATATTATTTACGGAAACCCACCCAAGCTCAATGTTTTCATTAGCCTCTTTTCAAGCTTTGGGGATAAAATAAGTTCTTTACAGCAATGCGTACAAATCTTAAAAGATAAAATCCAATTAGAAATTGTGACAAGTACCAGTTTTTATGAGGTTGAACCACAACTTCCTGATTCAGCCTGGAGCATTTGTGCCGTTTTACAAGCAAGTACTAAATATCCACCACTAAAATTGTTCAATGAAATCAAAGCCGTAGAGAAATTTATGAATTCACTCTATCAAAAAGACCTCAGCAACGGCAGTATGCATTTGCCTAATTTTACCGAGAAGCTTTTTGCAATCGATTTACTCTTTTACGAAGATTTAGTTTTTGAGGATGAAGAAATATGCATACCTAGCCCTTTAGTTCATACCAAAGCTTCAATTTTAGTACCACTATTAGAGATTTCACCCAATTTAATACATCCAAAATTTGATAAAACAATAACTAAGTTATATGAAATTTTACCCAATCCTGAACAAGTAATTCTTTATGGTACTAATGTTTAAAATTTCAAGGCAATTTAATTAAATATTGCTACTTGCAACTTACTAGGGAACGTTTAATTACTAATGAGAATAAGCTAACATTTACGTTGGCTTTAAAATTTTAAAGCCAACGTAAATGTCTATAGTATAATAAATGCAAATGACTAACCTGCATCTAAAACACGGAATCGATATCTGCTCAATTGACCGAATAAGCAAAATCTTTGCTTATTATGGTACAAAGTTTTTCAATAAAGTATTTACGGTTAATGAAATAATTGTACTTAAACAATGTCCTAAACATCATTTCCCGACAAAATTAGCTGGAAAATTTGCCGCTAAAGAAGCTATGATCAAAGCAATGGGACATATAACATCATATTCGGCGCTACGCGAAATTGAAATTGTTAATTATATTGATGGAAAACCTGGCATTAACTTATATGGCCAAGCCTTAGAGCATTATAAAAAATTATCAGCCAAAGAAATCAATTTAAGTATTTCTCATGAAAAAGAATATGCCATTGCCAGTGTGATTATTGTTTTATAATCACCTCAACAAATACACTCCCTAAATGCTAAATCCAACCATCTTCCTCAAGCTAGCAGCCTTTTGAATAAACCACTTTAGTAAGGCTAAACACTAAAAAGCAACCAAGGCTGATAAAAGCCTATTCTTATGAATAACTTATGGAGAAACTTTAAACTCGCCTAATTTATTCTGCCCAACCCTTAAAATGGCTAAAAGCATTAAACACGCATAAACCAAAGGGTCTAACAACCAATAGCCATTTCGATAATGCTTTTGCCAGAACCGATAGAAACCACGATGCGAATGAAAAATCATTTTACTTTTAACTTGTTTAATGGCTTGGCCGTAATGATGAATAATTTTGGCTTTAGGTTCAAACCAAATCGTAAAACCAGCCTGTTTTACGCGATAACACCAATCTACTTCTTCAAAAAGCATAAAAAAATTATTATCCAGAAATCCACATTGATCAATGATTTTTCTCGTTGTAAGCAGACAGGCTCCTTCTGGTTGATCAACTGATTTAGCATGATTATGATCAAAATCCAGCATTTTATATTGGCCAAATTTATCTGAATTTAATTTAGCCAAACCGGTTAATTCATACAACATTGACTTTATGGTTGGAAAAGCCCTACAAGACCGCTGGATAGTCATATCCGTATTTAAAAGCTGTGGAGCTACGATACCAGTATGGGGATTATTTTGCAAATGTTCAATTAAAATAACGATACTATCCGGTAAGACTATGGTATCAGGATTTAACAGCAATAAGTAATTACCAGTGGCAACTGCTAAAGCCTGATTATTAGCATAAGCAAAGCCGTAATTTTCAGTATTAGCTATAAGTACAACTTCTTTATACTCATTTTTAATTAATTCACAAGATCCATCTTGAGAATTATTATCAACCACAATTATTTCAGTACTGACCCTTAATGTATTGCTTAAATTGTCACTTTCCAATCTTAGACTATTCAGACATGCTGCTAGTAAATCTTTGGTTTTCCAATTTACAATAAAAATGGATAATGAATCTGCCATAATTTCCTTGACTTTACAATTAATATCCGCAGTTTATTTAATAATTTTTGTGAAAAATTCCGCACAACGTCACTTGACAATCCTTGGTTTACTTTTAAAATTATCTTTTAACATTTAAACATTGTGCCAAAATTGTTACAAGCTATACTATCATAATTAAATGAATGTTATCTCGGGTTTTATATCAATGCCTAAATCAGGTTCAAAATTTGAATTAGTTTTAAAACGTATAACAGATATATTAATTGCTGGATCCGTTTTATTAATTTTACTTCCTGTTTTAATAATTACGGCGCTATTGATTTGCCTGGATTCACCTGGACAAGCTCTATTCACCCAAAAACGTGTGGGTTTAAAAGGGGAACTATTTAATATTTATAAATTTCGCACAATGAAAACGGGCACACCTGATTTAGCTACCGACATAATGATTAAGCAAGCATCACCAATTACCAGAATTGGTAAATTCTTACGTAAAACCAGTTTAGATGAAATACCTCAGTTATTGAATATTTTAAAAGGCGAAATGAGTATCGTTGGACCTAGACCAGCTTTATATAATCAATATTCTTTAATTAGTAAACGCGCGGAATTAGGTATTCTTAATGTTTTACCCGGTATAACTGGCTATGCTCAAGTTAATGGGCGTGATGAAATTAGTGATGATTTAAAAATTCAATATGACCAATGGTACGTTGACAACTGGTCGTATATTTTAGACTGGAAAATAATTTTAAATACTTTTAAGGCTGTTTTTACAAGTAAGGGGGTTTATTAAAAATATGAAAGGATTGATTTTAAGTGGTGGTAAAGGCACGCGCATGCGCCCAATTACCCATACTCAAGCCAAACAACTTTTGCCGGTAGCTAATAAACCAATTTTACACTATGCCGTTGAAGCTTTAACTAAAGCCAATATTACCGACATTGGCATTATTATCAGTCCAGAAACGGGTGATGCCGTAAGTGAATGTGTTGGTGACGGCAGTAAGTTTGGGGCTAAAGTCACTTACATTGTCCAAGATCAACCTTTAGGCCTAGCACATGCGGTAAAAACAGCCAGGGCTTTTTTGCAAAACGACCCTTTTATCATGTACCTTGGCGATAATCTAATTAAAGACGGAGTAGCTCCTTTAGTTCAACAGTTTAATAATTCCCATGTTGATGCTTTAATTTTACTTAAAGAAGTGCCTAATCCTCAATCCTTTGGCGTGGCAGCTCTAGATCTAAAAGGCAATGTCGTCTGCCTTGAAGAAAAGCCCAAAAACCCAAAGTCTAATTTAGCCTTGGTTGGTGTTTACCTGTTTACAGCTCAGATTCATAAGGCTATTGATGAAATCAAACCCAGTAAACGTGGTGAATTAGAAATTACTGATGCAATTCAAAGATTAATTGAAACTAATTACAAGGTAAACAGTCATGAATTACAAGGCTGGTGGTTAGATACCGGTAAAAAAGACGATATGCTTGAAGCTAATCGCGTTGTTTTAGATGAAATGTCTGATACTTATAACAAAGGCTTGATTGACGAAAACACTAAATTAACCGGTCGCGTTGTTGTTGGCCAAAACAGTGTCCTTAAAGACTGTTTTGTCCGCGGCCCAGCGGTTATTGGTGACAACTGCCATCTTGAACATACCTATATTGGACCATTTACATCAGTTGGTGACAATGCCAGGGTGAGTCATGCTGAAATCGAACATTCGATTTTACGAGAAAATTGTGAAATTATTAACTTCCATGGCCGCATTGAAGACAGTTTAATTGGCGCTAATGTTTCCTTAAGCCGAAGGCAAACCCGCCCCTTAGCTTACAGACTTATGCTAGGTGATGATAGTAAGATCGAAGTAGTCTAATTTTAAATTAATATTAATCAAGTTTAATTTACTTTAGCTTTAAAATTTGTTCAAGCTTTAAGATAATAAATACCTAACTATATTATTTATATTTGTGGAGTATTTAATTATGCAGATTCTTGTAACTGGTGGCCTAGGTTTTATTGGCAGTAACCTGGTTAGGTATATTCTAAAAAATCATCCTAGTTATACGGTTATTAACCTAGATGCCGAAACTTACGCAGGACATCATGAAAACTTAGAAGATATAAAACATCTGCCTAATTACAAATTTGTTAGTGGTCGAATTGAAAATGTGGCTTTAGTCGATGAAATTGTGTCCGGAAAGCGCTTTGGTAAAATTGATGGCATATTAAATTTAGCTGCTGAAAGTCATGTCGATCGATCGATAACCAACCCCTTTATCTTTATTCAAACCAATATATTAGGAACTCAGGTATTATTAAATGCCGCCTTAAAATATGGTCATAATAAACTACACCCTAACGAAAAACAGGTAATTAAATTCTTGCAAGTGTCTACCGACGAAGTTTACGGCAGTCTGGGCAAAAATGGTTTATTTACCGAAGAGACATCACTATCACCCAATAGCCCTTATTCAGCTAGCAAGGCTTCGGCTGATATGCTCTGTCGAGCCTATTACCATACTTACAACTTACCGGTATTAATAACCCGTTGCTCTAACAATTATGGGCCATATCAACATCCAGAAAAATTAATACCCTTATTCATTAGCAATATTCTTAAGAATGAACAAGTTCCGGTCTACGGTGATGGTATGAATATTCGTGACTGGTTATATGTTGAAGATCATTGTAGCGCAATTGATTTAGTTTTCCATAAAGGCACTATTGGCGAAGTTTATAATGTTGGTGGCAATAATGAGTACCCCAATATTGAAATCACCAAACTTATTTTAAAAGGTCTCAATAAACCAGAATCGCTCATTAAGTATGTAGAAGATAGACTAGGCCACGATCGCAGGTACGCAATTGATTCAGGAAAAATCAATAAAACCCTTAATTGGTCGCCTAAATATACTTTTGACCAGGGTATTAAAGAAACAATTAAATGGTATTGTGAAAATGAGGCCTGGTTAACAGCTGTAAGCGATGACAATGTTCAAAATGAAGTTAGTGCCAGTTTGGACTTATTATCTGTTCTCAGTAATTTCCCAAGCAATCCAGCTAGCGTTAAATAACTTTATAACGAGGGAAAAGGACAATTATGAAAATATTAGTAACTGGAGCCGGTGGTATGTTAGGTCAGGCATTAATACCTTGTCTGGATTCACGTGGTCATGAAGTAATTGAATTTACCAAAGAACATTTAGACTGCACCAATTATACCTTGGTTCGACACACTTTTAATACGGAAAAACCAGATTTAGTTATGCATTGTGCAGCCTTTACCAAAGTTGACCAAGCTGAAGCTGAAACTAAATTGGCTTATTTTATTAATGGTTATGCTACTGAAAATATTGCCGTGTGCTGTAGTGCTCTAAATATCCCCATGGTCTACATTAGCACCGACTATGTTTTTGATGGTGAGAAAGGCAGCCCTTATTCAACTTTTGATGATACCAATCCAATATCAATCTATGGCAAATCTAAACTGGCTGGTGAAATAGCGGTAAACCGCCATCTGAATAATTATTATATTGTGCGTACCAGTTGGTTATATGGACCCAATGGCAAAAACTTTGTTGATACGATTTATAATATGGCAGCTACTGGTAAACCGATTCGTGTAGTTAGTGATCAATTTGGCTCACCTACCTGTACCCTAAGTTTATCAGAAGCATTAGCCGACCTTATTGAAACCAACCGCTATGGTGTCTATCACGCCAGCGATGAAGGGGTGGCCAGTTGGTATGATTTTGCTAAAGAAATAGTCAAAGATCTTAACGTTGAAGTAACTCCAATTGGCACCCGTGATTTTCCCCGACCAGCTACCCGTCCCAAATATTCGGTTTTAGATAAATCTACCCTAAATTACACCATAAATCGTGAAATGCCTAATTGGAAAGATTCTTTAAAAATTTATCTAGAATTGCGCAAAGTAGCTAATCAAAAATTTCAGAAAGCTTAAATTATTTATTCTACAGGAGATAAAACATGCAAATGCTAAGTAAAGAATCTATCGGTGAAGATTATAAAAATAATTTATCAGTGCAAGATTACGCAAGAAAGCCAACTATTGAAGGTGTCCAAATTATTAACAATAATGTTTTTACGGATGATGGTGGCTGTTTTGTAGAATTAGTTCGACTTAACGACAATGGAACTTTAAAACTGTTTCCTGACTTTCAAGTTCGGCAAAGTAGTTATTCACAAATGATGCCCGGTGTTATCAAAGCCTTTCATCTGCATTACAACCAAGAAGACGTCTGGTTTGTTCTGCCTTACGATCGCCTGTTAATTGGTCTATTTGATGCCCGAAAAAATTCACCTACCTATAAAAATTCAATGCGTTTTGTAATGGGTGCTGGTAAAGCTCAGTTGCTTTATATCCCTCGCGGTGTGGCTCACGGTTTAGCCAATGTCTGGAATACACCAAATAATATGGTATACTTTGTCAACCAATGCTTTGATAGTGATAAGCCAGATGAACAAAGACTGCCGTATGACATCCTGGGTGCTAATTTCTGGGAAATAAAAAAAGGCTAAGGCAATAGACTGTTTTATTTTACTTAAATTTATAAGGATATAACTCATGACGACAGATTGTTATGAAATTATGGGATTTGGCTTTGACAACTTAAAGCCAGCTATGCGTGAAATTGGCAAAGTTGAAGACCATGAGGTTTTAGTAAATCTACAGGCTTGGTCGCTCAATTATCGCGATTTAATGATGATTAAAGGACATTATAACCCTAAATTAAAAATGCCTCTTATCCCATTGTCTGATGGCTGTGGGGTCGTTGTTGAAACAGGATCAAACGTAACTAACTTTAAAGCAGGCGATAAAATTTGTCCAAACTTTATGCTTGACTACCAAAGCGGTCCATTAAATAAAAAATGGGTAGGTCAAGCCCTTGGTGGTGCTATCGATGGTGTCTTAGCTAAAACATTAAAGTTTCCGGAAAATGGTCTGGTTAAAATTCCTGACCATTTAACTTTTATTGAAGGCGCTACACTACCATGTGCAGCTTTAACAGCCTGGAGTTCTTTATTTCATTACGCACGAATTAAACCTGGTGATACGATATTAACCTATGGATCGGGTGGTGTTTCTTTATTTGCCATAAGTTTTGCCAAAATGGCTGGAGCTAAAATAATTGTGGTATCAGCTAAAGAAGAAAAATATCAAGAATTAAAAGCCCTTGGCGCTACTGAATGCTTAAACTATAAGACCAATGCCAAATGGGATGACCATGTTTTAGAATTGACGAATGGTAATGGCGTTGATCAAGTGATTGAATTAGGTGGCGCTAATACATTAGAAAAATCGGTTAAAGTATGTAAACTTAATGGTACTATAAGTTTAATTGGTGTTTTAGCTGGTATTGGTAATTTTAATCCCATATCAATACTCATGAAAGCTATTAAACTTCAGGGTATTTTTGTCGGGAATAAATTAATGTTTGAAGAAATGAATGAAGCCATTACTTTGCATAAAATCAAACCCGTAATTGATAGTAAAAATTTTAAATATGAAACCGTTATTGATGCCTATAAATATTTTGACCAAGGGATCCATTTTGGTAAAGTGGTTATAAATTTATAACGCATAATTTGGTTAAGCCAAAAAACTAAATTACCAATACCCTAAAAACTTTTACCACAAACACAATTGGTTAAACTCTCAATATAAATTAGATACATATATCCAAATTTAAAAAAGTTTAAATCTACTAAACAGTCTTCAATAACCCTATTAAGAAAAAATTTATAAGAATTAAAATATTATTGTAAAAAATTAAAATACATCAAAAATATGTTTTAATACCATTAGATAAACAAGTTATAGCTTCAGGTCTCCTATTAAAGTTAAAAAAATACAAATCTGTTTTTATTAACAAATATGGTTAATGTTTTATTTCTATAAAATCGGAGGATTGCATATGACTCTTAAATTGGCACCATTTAAATGGTTAAAAAAGAATAACGTCCCGGTACAACGTAACGAAAATAATTTCATAGTTAACCTGCAAAAAGAAATGAATCGAATATTCGATGAATTTTATGGCATGGACACTGACTATCCACTGGCCATGGGAGAAAGCTTTGGTGAAGTCAATCCTAAAATGGATATGACTGAAAATGATCAAAATTTACTGGTAACATTAGAACTACCAGGTTTAACCGAGGCGGACATAAATGTTTCCTTAAATGAAGATCTCTTAACAGTTTCTGGTGAAAAGAAAATAGAGAAAGAAGAAACTATTAAAGGTTGGTATCGCATGGAAAGGACTTATGGTAACTTTACCCGTAATATACCTCTGCCAAGTGGTATTGATACCAATAGATGTGAAGCGGTTTTCAAAAGCGGTATTTTAACCATAACCATGCCGAAATCAGCTGATCATCAAAAAAATATAAAGAAAATTCCTATTAAAGGTGCATAAATAAGTAAAGAAAATTAAATGAAATAAAGAAGTTCAAACGAAATAATTTGAGCTTCTTTGTTTTAGCAAAATCATACCGACTCATTTACCTTAAAACTACTGTCTGTTTCTTTTTGCGCTTTAAGAATTAGCGTTAAATATATAAGCCAAATGGCAAAAGACAGTAGGTCAAGAAAACCATAATGAAAAAATAATTTAACTAATATAAATATAGGACTTAATACCATATTTGGTGTTCCGGCAATTACTAACGCTCTTACTATTTCCTGATAAGTTAAATTTAATGTACTTAGACTGGCGAATAGATTCAAAATCCCACCTTGAATAAATAAGCCAATAATACCAAAGCCTAAATTAAGCGGATAAATAATAAAGAGTAAAGGAATAAACCAAACCGACATTAGGACAAAGTTTATCGCCTCACTTTTAGTTATATGATAAGCCTGAGGATATTCACTTACTTGCGTTATAATGCCAGGTTTAGTAGTTTGAATTTCAAAATTGTTTTTATCTTGGCGTGAAACATAATACTTATGTGGACACAGCTGAATTACTGAAGCAATTTCGTAATTGTATTTATCTGACTTGGGATCAATATAAAGAAATACAGTATCCAGACCAGGAATTTTAACCTGAAACGGCTCGTCTGATTTAAACTCTAAGGTTTGATTGGCCAATTTAAAATCTGGCATATTCTGTAAACCAGGAATAACCATTAAATTTATAAATTGATTAAAAACAACACATAAAGTCGCAACAACTAAAAACATATTGACCAAGGTTGCATAAGCAAAAAAACCAAAGCCAAATCCATGCCATTTTTTAACCGCTTCACGATAAAAGTTTTTATCATAAAAACACAAATAAATACCTTGCCAAGGTTTAAACTTAAAATTATTATCTTCATTCATCTTACTTATAATCCTCTAATGCGGTTAAATATCAACTTAATTATGGGTAAATTCAAGATTCATTCATCATACCAAACAATTAACCAAAAACTTATAATTAACTTTAAAAATTTTAGACGTAACAAGCCTTGATTTTTCTATTATTCATTACCCCAAACAATGGTTAAAATTATACTATAATTAACTAGCTTTACTATTAATGTACAATTGAGGTTGTAATGACAAGAAAAACCAGGTTACTATTATTAATACTTATTTTATTAAACTGCAATTTTTCTTGGGGCTGGAATTCAACTACTTCAGTTGGCGTTCCAGCAACAAAAGTCAATCTAACTAAACTTAATTTAAGTCAAATCCTAAAAAGTGCGAACAAAGGTGTGCCAACGGCTCAAGCAAATCTAGGCGCCTGTTATTTATATGGGTATGGCGTAAAAAAAGATTTTAATCTAGCTTACAGCTGGCTAATAAAAGCCGCCAATCAAAATTTGCCAATTGCTCAGTTTAACATTGGTATTATGTATTTAAATGGTTATGGCATACCTCTTAACTACAATAATGCCGCAACCTGGTTTTACAAAGCAGCAGCTAAAGGTATTCCCGAGGCTCAGCTTAATTTAGGTATCTTATATGCTACCGGTAAAGGTGTAAAGCAAAATAAGCAGCTCGCTGAATATTGGTTTAATCGAGCTTCTAAACTAGGTGACGCCAAAATAAAGAATTGCGCTTCTCAAGCTTTAACTATCTTGCATAAACATCATTAAACAGATGGAAATTTTACAATTAATCAGCAGTTTTTGGCAAAACTTCAATCAAAGCTAAAGCGCGTGGCTGTAATTGAAGTTTTAAAGATTGAGACTTATTTAACTTAAATTCCTGAATATCAAAATTTAAACTGGCGGATTTCAATTTAGCCAGTTCACCTTGAGTAGGGAATTGCGGTTTACCCATTTTCTTCCATATGGTTAAAGCACAGCCGTGTTCATCATCTAAAACATAAACCTTAGCTTTACTTAAATTATTTAAATTAGAAAATTTAACAGTTACAGTTTTAGGCGTACCCAATTCAGGGGGATCCACATAATTCCATACAGCAACTACTAATCCATTATCCTTTCTTTTAGTAGCCAAAGCCATTGGTGATGCTATGGGTATGTAATATTCACCAAGCTTATGTAATAAAGCTAAAGCATTAAAAGAGGCCTTAGGAATATTATAATTGGCAATTAAGCCATAGCCACCATAAAAGGGCGATTTAGGAATTCCTTGCTCTTCAAAAACATCAGAAAAAGTCCATAATGACATTTGTGTCACCAAACCATTGCATTGTTTAATAGTGTTAGCTAACCATGGTCCCATAAAGCTTGAGTCCGTAACCTCAACTTCGTTTAAATAGCTGGCATTATACTCACTCCAAATAATTGGAAGATCTGGCATTTTCGAAGATTTCACTTCATCATAAACTTTTTTAACGGCCTTACCAACAAAATCAGCACGAGAAATTGGTGTTGAGCCTTTACCAAACACATTAAGATTAGAATCATTAGCATAAACATGCGTCGATAAAAAATCAACTTTAATTTTGTTGGTAACACAAAAATCAATAAAATCATTAATCCAGGCTGCTTGAGCAGTAGCAGGCCCGCCTACTTTCAGCTTGGCATCAACTCTTTTTATAGCATTTGCGGTTGCTTCATACAAATGGAAATATGTTTTTTTATGATCACCACTATCGGGCTGCCAAAAATCTAAATTCGGTTCATTCCAGACTTCAAAATACCAAGTTGCAACTTCTTTAATACCATAGCGCTTAACTAAATGCTGCGTAAAATCATAAATAAATTTTGACCATTGAACATAATCTTTTGGAGGAGAAACATTAGGATGATACCAAAACGGATGAATCGTGTTTGCACTAGCTAATTTAGATGGCATAAAACTTAATTCAACAAAAGGTTTTACCCCTTTGGCTAACAAACCATCATAAATTTGATCTACATAAGTAAAATTCAAGCAATCATTATGATGACTATCTGTATCATAGACACCAATTTCATCATTAAATATGCCATGAAAGCGTATGTATTGACAGTCAGTAATACTTTTAAGCAATGTCAAATCATTACCATAGGCTTGCCTCAGACTTAAAACCGCTCTACCAGATCCAAACATCTGCTCCCAGAAATGCGGGAATAAAG
>JAKAZS010000062.1 GCA_021815785.1 bacterium | reverse complement strand
GGTAGAAACTACGTATGGGGCACCATCAGGTAAATTAATTAAAGGCAAAATTGCTGATAAAAATGTAGTTTTTATGGCTAGGCACGGTGATAAACATGAATTGCCTCCACATAAAATAAATTATCGCGCCAATGTTTATGCTATGCATCAAGCTGGGGTTACCCGACTAATTAGCCCTTGTGCTGCAGGAAGTTTGGTTAAAGAAGTAAAACCGGGAGATTTTGTTTTTTGTGATCAATACATTGATCGCACGAAAAACCGTATTGATACTTTTTATGATGGACCAATTTCCACACATGTTTCAGCGGCTAATCCTTATTGTGATGAATTAAGACATATTGCCATAACTGGAGCTAAACAGGCCAATATAAGCCATCATCCCGATGGTAACATAGTGGTTATCGAAGGTCCAAGATTTTCAACTAAAGCCGAATCCAAATGGTATTCAAGTATGGGATTACAAGTCATTAATATGACTCAGTATCCTGAAGTTCATTTAGCTCGAGAATTACAGATGTGTACGTTAAACATTTCTTTGATAACCGATTATGATGCTGGTTTAATTGATAATATTGAACCCGTCAGTCATGAAAAAGTTATGGAAATATTTTCACAGAATTTGAGTAATTTAAGGATATTGCTTGAAAAAATTATTAAACAAATACCTAATGAAAGGTCAAAATGTACTTGTTCGACAACTCTAAAACATGCCCGGATTACTTAAATTGCCAAATTACTGATTCTCTTATTCATTTGGCAATAATATCGATTAAATGAATATTTCCGATAACTTAAATTTGATTTCAGGTAATAATTACACAAGAAGGTAAAAGTAATGAGTTTTGGAGAAGTATATAAAGATCTCACGCAAATGGCCTTAACTACGGCTAAACAGCTTGGTGCTAGTTATGCGGATATTCGTATTGTGGAAAATTTAAGCCAGTCGATTGAAACTAAAAATCTTGAACTTGCCCGGATTAATGAAAATAAAAATTTAGGCTGCGGTATTCGGGTTATTTATAATGGCGGCTGGGGTTTTGCTAGTTCTTATGACTTAAGTCCAAATTCAATTAAAAAGACTGTAAAATTAGCCATTGAAATTGGTAAAGCCAGTTCATTGTTTAAAGAAAAAATTCAGTTAGCAGATGAACCAGTGCATAAAGTTACCTGGCAGTCACAATATCAAAAAAATCCCTTTGACATTCCTTTAGAAACTAAAATTAACGAATTGATTTTAGCTAGTGAAAAAGCTCATAGTGTAAAGGGGATAACATTATCCCTTGGCTTTATGCATTTTATTGCTGAAAAAGAAATTTTTGCAAGTTCACAAGGCAGTTATATTGAACAACATTTTATTAAATCCAGTTGTGGCATGGAAGTATATGCAAGTAATGGCAATGATCAACAACGTCGATCCTACCCTAGTTCATTTGGTGGTCAGTGGGAATTAGCTGGTTATGAATTAGTGGAAAGATTAAAGTTAATTGACCATGCGCCTAAAATTGCTGTTGAAGCGGTTAAATTGCTTGAAGCACCACTTTGTCCTACCACTAACTGTGATATCATTATTGGCTCTAGTCAAATGGGTTTACAAATTCATGAAAGTTGTGGTCATCCTAGTGAATTAGACAGGGCTCTGGGTGAAGAAATTAATTATGCTGGTGATTCTTTTTTAAAACTGGCCTTGTTAAATAAATTACATTATGGTAGTTCCATCGTTAATTTATTTGCTGATGCCACTATCCCCCATGGTCTTGGCTCATTTGGCTATGATGATGAAGGTGTAGCTGCTCAAAAATTTTATTTAGTTCAGGATGGGATTTTTTGTAATTATTTAAGTAGTCGCGAATTAGCCGGTTCAATTGACTTAACGCGATCTAATGGCTGTATGAGAGCGCAAAGTTGGAATTATACCCCAATTATCCGCATGACTAATATTTGTCTTGAGCCAGGTAAAAGTGGTAATTTAAATGATTTAATTGGAGATACTAAAAATGGTATTTATATGGAAACCAATAAAAGTTGGTCAATTGATCAAAAACGTTATAATTTTCAGTTCTCTACAGAAATTGCCTATGAAATTAAAGATGGGAAATTAGGACGAATGCTGAAAAATCCTAGCTATGGTGGCATAACCAGTGAATTTTGGAATGCTTGTGATGCTATATGTGATGAAACCGAGTATGTGGTATGGGGTGTGCCTAATTGTGGAAAAGGCCAGCCTTCGCAGACAATGTGGACAGGTCATGGAGCTAGTCCAGCCCGTTTTAAAAATATTAAAGCTGGCATAGCTCATAAAGTATAATTACTTCGACTAAATGGTGATAAATAGTGCAATCTCAATATTTTATTAGCTATAGCCAAATTGATCAAAAAGGAAACTTAATAATTTAAAGGAGTTAAGTGTAAGCATAAATGTTAACGCAATCACAATGTAAGACAATGTCTCAATGCAAGTCAATAGTTGATTTAGCTGTAGAATATGCCAAAACTAAAAATGTTGAAATTGAAATTTTAATATCGCAAAATGTTGATAATAATTCACGTTTTGCTAATAACCATATGACCCAAAATCAAAATATGAATGAAATTGATATTTCGGTCAGGGTAATTAAAGGTCAAAAGCAAGCAAAGTATAATGTCAATCAGCCTAGTAAAGATATAATAAATTTTGCTATTGATGAAGCTTGTCGATTGTTAAAACTGGTTCCTGACAATCCGGCGATTATGGAATTACCACAAGCTCAAACATCGGTTAATCTAGATCGTTTGGATAATACCACGGCTAATTTAACACCAATTGATCGAGCTAGTACTATTGAAGAAGTTACGCACATTGCTAAACAAAATAACCTTATGGCTAGTGGTTTATATGAAACTGGTAGTAATTTAATAGCTATTGGTAATAGTAATAATTTATTTCAATATTTTGTCCAAAGTAATGCAACATTTTCTTTAACTATGACTTGCGATAATGTATCAAGCTGGATGAAAGGCACAGGATTAAAAGCCGATAAATTGGATATTATTAACCAAGCTAAACACGTAGTTAATAATACGTTATTAGCTCAAAATCCTTGTGATATTGACCCCGGCCATTACACCGTAATTTTGTCGGCTGAAGCGGTAAGTGATTTATTGGGAAATTTATGGTGGGATTTTACGGCTACTAGTTTTCGGGATAAACGATCCTGTTTTTTAGACAAATTGCACAAACAGGTTTTAGGTAAAAATATTACTATTTATGATGATGTTTTTAATAAAATGCAGCTTGGCGCACCTTTTGATGATGAAGGTGTTAATAAAAAGCAAGTATTATTAGTTAAAAATGGCGTTTTAAATAGTCTGGTATATAATCGTCTTAATGCACAGTTTTTTAAGGAAGAAGCTACTGGCCATAGCCTACCTCAGCCAAATGTTATGGGTGAGTATCCGGCTAATATTGTTATGGTTGGAGGTGATTCTTCGATTGAGGACATGATTGCTTCAACCGATCGAGGTATTTTATTGACTCGAGTTTGGTATGTTCGTGAAGTTGATCCAACCTCTAAAATTGTTACTGGCATGACGCGAGATGGCACATTTCTAGTGGAAAATGGTAAAGTAACTAAGGCTGTGAAAAATTTACGTTTTAATGAAAGTTTACTGGAAATGTTAAATAAGGTAGAAATGTTGGGGAAAGCTAAACTTACTCAAGGTGAGGAAAGCAATCCAGTCGTAGTACCACCTTTAAAAGTAGCTTACTTTAATTTTGAGTCGGTGACGAAATTTTAAGCTTCAATAACTAATGTTTTATTGTTTTGCAGAGCATTTACGAATTTGTGCCGAGCCTGTACCATAAATGATAAGCCTATTTGTTTTACTAACTTATTCCTGATTAGTAAGTTCGCTAAATTTAAGGACATCATCACGAGCGCCATCCAAATCACTTAATTTCATTTTTACTTTGCTTCGAACTTTATAAGCCGTGGCATATTTAGGGTCTAAAGTTATGGCCTCATTTAAGTCTTTTAAGGCTAAATCAAATTTATCCATTTTCAAATAAAGACAGCCTCGATTAAAATAGACATCACGATTTTTCGGATCAATTTCAATTGCTTGAGAATAATCTGCTAAGGCTTCAGGATATTTATTTTGATCAAATTCAAGGTTACCTTTAAATAAATAAGCCCAGATTGATTTGGGATTAATTGTTATAGCCTTAGCAAAATCGTTATAGGCAGCCACCGTGTCTTTATTCTTTACATACATATTGCCCCGATAAACAAAGATTTTAGCATTTTCTGGAAAGTCTTTTATAATACTACTCAAATCCTCTATACTAGCTGGATAATTATGCATTCGGTCATAAACGCTAGCGCGTAAAAAATAACCATCTTCAAATTTTGAATTAATACTAATTGCTTTAGTCAAATCGGTTAGCGCTCCACTATTATCGTTCATTTTTATTTTTACTTTAGCCAAATCGTAGTAGGTTATAAAATCTTTAGAATCCAAAGTCAGAATTTTATTATAATCATTGATGGCTTCCTTCAACTGATTATTTATAACAAATATTTCAGCTTGTTTTTTTAAGGCATAGATATTATCTGGACTTAGCTCGCAAGCTTTATCAATATCTTTTATCGCCATTTTTTTATCTTTCAAACTGTAATATATGACACCACGACCCAGGTAATTAATAGCTTCATTTGGTTCCAGCTGAACTGCCTTGTCATAATCTTTTAAAGCCATAGCATCATCACCCAATTGATAATATACTTTAGCCCGATTAGCATATAATTTTACATTGTTTGGATCCATTTCAATAGCTTTAGCTAAATCTTTTAGACCATCATCTTTTAAACCTAAATTCACTAAAAACATGCCTCTTTCTGAATAAATTAACGGATTTTTAGGATCAAGTTGGGAAGCTTTTTCAAAGTCTTCAAGCGCATTGTAAATAGCCTGACCTTGAGTATCAGTGCTTAAAACATAACGACACAAAGCTCGCATTGCATAAGCTTGGGCAAATTGTGGATTTAATTCAATAGCCTTGTCAATACTTTTTAAACTATCTTCATTAGCTCTCATTCTAAATTGAAGTCGGGACAAACGATAATATAATTCCGGATTATTTGGATCTAATTTTAAAGCTTTATTAAACGCGGCCAGCGCCAAATCCAGATTACCATTTTTAGCATTGATAATCCCCTGATTAAAGTTACTTTCTGCTTCACTGGAATTTAGCGTAGCAGCTGACACTAGCTTAAAATTTAAGACAACTAACAACAAAAACAAAAAAAACAACCAGGTCTTGCAATTAAAGTTGGTGGCAAATTTAATTGTTTTTATTAATTTCATATTTATTTCCTTAAAATTAGTTTTATAGATAATTTAATCTTTATAACATAAATTCAATTTACGAGCAGCCATTGCTTCATCAATTTTAGCGACCGGCGTATTATGAGGAGCTGAGCGAACCAATTCAGGGTTAGTATTAATTTCTTCATTTACTTTAGCTAAGATTTGAGCAAAAGAATCAAGCGTTTCCTTGCTTTCAGTTTCAGTTGGTTCAATCATTAGGGCTTCATGAACTACGAGCGGGAAATACATAGTCGGTGAATGAACTTTGAAATCAAGCAGCCGTTTAGCTATCTGACTGGCATTTACACCTAATTCTTTTTGCTTACTTGCTGATACGACAAATTCATGCATGCAAGTTTTATCATAGGCCAAATCAAAGTACTGCCTCACTAACGTTTTTAAGTAATTGGCATTTAGAATAGCATCACGGCTTACCTGGGTAAGACCAGCGCCACCATATGCTAACATATACGCATAAGCACGTACTAATATGCCAAAATTTCCATAATAGCCTTTGACTTTGCCAATAGATTGAGGCATATCATAATCTAAATAATAACGGCCATTATCCATTTTTACCATAGGTTTAGGTAAGAAGCTTGCCAAATGCTCCCGCACAGCTACAGCACAACCACCAGGTCCACCACCACCGTGTGGTGTTGAAAATGTTTTATGGAGGTTTAAATGACAGACATCAAATCCAGTATCACCAGGGCGAACCAAGCCCATAATGGCATTTAAATTAGCGCCATCATAGTATAGTAGTCCACCAACTTGATGAACTAGCGATTGGATATGATTGATTTCTTCTTCAAAAAGACCTAAGGTATTAGGATTAGTAAGCATAATCGCTGCTACATTTTCATTTAAAACAGCCTTTAAAGAATCAATATCCACCATACCATATTCATTAGATTTAATTTCAACCACGTCAAAAGAACAAAGACTGGCGGTAGCTGGATTTGTACCATGAGCGGTATCCGGGACAATTACAACTTTACGTTTTTTATCCTGTTTATGTTCAAAAAAAGCCTTAATAACTAGTAACCCGGTCAGCTCACCATGAGCACCAGCAGCTGGTTGAAGGGTTACGGCATCCATCCCGACAATTTCTTTAATATATTCTTGCAAATGCCACATCAATTCTAAAGCGCCCTGTACCTGTGATTCAGGCTGATAAGGGTGTAAATTGACAAAACCATCAAGTCTAGCCAATTCATCATTTATTTTAGGATTATATTTCATCGTACAGGATCCTAAGGGATAAAACCCTGTATCAATTGAAAAATTATTTTGGGACAAATTGACAAAATGGCGTACTACTTCCAATTCACTTAATTCAGGAAGCTTACATAAATCCTTACGCAAAAACTTACTGGGTAAACTACTTTGAAGATTGGCCATTTTCACGTCAGGCTGAGGGATTTTGTGGGCAATTCGATTAGGTCGGGATTTTTCGTATAAGAGTTTTTCCATTTTTGACTTCCTTAACTAGCGATATTAATGTTCTAAAATACTATGATAACCAAGTAAATCTGTGGCGCAGACAATTTTTAAAGCCTTACATAATTCCGTTGCAATTAGTGATAAACCTTCACGGTCCAGCATTTTGGTAATTTTAGTAAAAATTGGGATTAAAACCTTGACATCATTGGCGGCATATTCAATTTGCGCAGGAGTCAAATCGTCATTTGCCCAATCACTGGTTTGATTGCTTTTATCCAAAGTTATCCCCAGTAATTCCTGGGTTAAATCTTTTAAACTATGCCGATCACTGTAAGTGCGTACTAGTTTGGAGGCAATTTTCGTACAAAACACTGGTTCAACGTCAACCTTAAGATACTGTTTAAGAACCGCCACATCAAATCGGGCATAATGAAACAATTTCGTAACTTTAGGATCGCTAAGCAATTTAACTAAATTAGGCTGTTTATTACCCATAAAATCATCTTTAGAACTAAATCGCACTACACTAACATTATTTTCATCATCACAAAGCTGAATTAAACACAAACGATCACGCGGAATCATGAGCCCACGCGTTTCGGTATCGCAGGCAACAATATTTTTATGCAAGTAATGATCTAAGGCTTCTTGGCTTAAATCATTAGAAAAAATCGAAAGATTACTTGACTTCATGGCATTATCCTATTAAAACTTTAATTTATAAAAAGTATAGAACAATTATAGAAAAAAACCGAGCTAATTATTACTTTGATTAATAAGTGTATCAAGTAATTCGCATATATGGACAACTTTTACATCAACGTTGAATAGGGTTAATCCAGCCTGTAACTGTAACAAACAACCTGGATTACTCGTTACCACTAAATCAAGATTAGCGTCACGAATAAATTGCATTTTGCGCTCTAAAATAGCTAAACTTGAGTCAGTATGCAGTAAATTATAAATTCCCGCACTGCCGCAACAAAATTCAGCGTCCTGAATCGCAACGAATTCGATAAAATCAGGATTTTGTGCTTGCAATTTCTCAAAAAAATCAATTGGCTCTTGGTGAATTTTTTGAGCATGAGCCAAATGACAAGCCGCATGATAACCAATGCGGATTTTCTGTTTGAGTTTAAACTTACACTGGTCAATTTGGGCAATAATCTGGGTGATATCGACAACCCTGTTACTAAATTCCTTAGCCTGGTTAAAAATTTCACCATCACTTTCGTCAAACAATTGATCATAATGCTTGAGCATGGCGGCACAGCCAGATCCAGATACAACAATAGGGTTGACAGTTAGCCCAAAATAAGCAATATTACGCATAGCTAAATCCTTAGCAATATCGATTTCTCCAGCGTGAAGCGCTAAGGCTCCACAACAGGTCTGTTGTGGAATTAAATAGTCGAAATCATTATTGGTAAGAATATTTAAAGTGGACTGATTAATATCGTGAAAAAACAATTCCATTACACAACCATGAAAAAAATTCAAGGATTTTTTTCCGTTAATTGAACTAGGCTTGAACTGAAACACGAGATTATTGGCTATTGGTGGTAGAAACATCTGTAACTGCGCTAATTTAGCAATTGGCTTTACAATACCTGGCAGATTTACGGGCTGAAAAAACTTTAGCATCAAATCAATAAATTCTTTACCCTTTATAAATTGCCATATCCATAAGAAATAATAATTAAGTTTAAGGATAAAATAATTTGGTAAAATATTTTTAAAAACCAACCGGCTAAAAATACGTAAAAATGGACTTTTATAATTCGTTAAAGCAATTTTACCGTTATTGATAATTTCTTCATAATGAACACCACTAGGACAAGCAGTTTCACAGCCTAAACACATAAGACAGGTATCGAGCGAATCAGCCAATTTATCACTATATTCAAGACGATTCTCAAACCAAGCCTTAATCAAGTGAATTCGTCCGCGCGGTGAATGGTTTTCATTCAAATCACTTAAATAGGTTGGACAGGCCGGTAAACATAAACCACAGTGTATACAACTATCCAAGACTTCCGGTTTAAGGTCGGGGAATAATTTATTAGTATTAATTATTTTATCCATTTGTTACCTGATATTTAAAAATTAATTAGTAATGAATGTGATTTCAGCAGTAAATTAAAGTGATTTTAACAAATAGTTTTACCTTTAAAATTACTGGTATTAAAAAAGCACTAAAGGATTAAAACAGTTATAGGGATCAATTTTTTCTTTTAAATTTTGAAATAAAGCTGATTCAAAATAATTGCCCTGAGGTAATCGCTTAATACCATTAGCTAATGGGTGAGTCCGGTAATTAATGACAATATTTTCCTTAAATTCAAGACATAATTTTTCTAAGTCAACCACCATATCATTGATATCATTGTTAATATCTACATATACAAACAATCGGTTGGTTCGAGGACGATACTGTATTAAGGCTTGAGGTAAAGCAGTTAAAACACTGGGCACAAAAGCTAAACTAGCTGAAATCTCAATTTTCTGATACCCGTTAATATCGCTCAACCCTGATAAATACCCATAAATCTGGGAATCCATGCTAATACTTTTAACTTTAAGACTTTGGCCCAAAATATTTTTAAGACTATGCTCATTGATCATAGAATCCGTAAATTGGCCAAACAGGAAAAAATTACTTTCGCAATTTTTATAGCTAATAGCCCCAACATAATTAGCCTCAAAGAAATTTCGGTTAACTATATCTAAACCAGCTAACGGCATATCAAGCTGGCTAAATTTAAGGTAAGCATCAATAAGACTTTGAATATCATAAGCCTGAATGATAAATAACCGACTTAATTGCTCACAAGCTTTAAGCCTTAAATATGCTCTCACCGGCAGTCCAAAACAATTATGACTGCCAATAAATAATTTAGTTATATCAAAACCAGTTACATTTTTCACAACTTTACCGCCACCATTAATCATTTTTCCATTAGGCAAAATGACATCTAAACCTAAGATTTGATGTCTTAGACCGTCAGTGAAACTTTCATAAAAGCCACCATTATTATTAGCGATTAGATTCATTAAACTAAAATCATTGGACTGTAGTATATTGTCACAATTTTCCAGGCTTTCACTATTTAAAAAACATTGGTTATATGTTTTAAGATAGTTATTCAAATCAATAATATTAATACCAGTTTCAACTTTTATCACTAAATCATTTTGATAAAATTCTAAAATCTTATTTAAATTTTCTAATTGAATGAAATATAACTTTTTAGACTGGTGTAAGTTTAAAAAATCGGCCGGCGGACTTATACATTCAGGGGTAAAAAAAATTGTTTCAGACCCATAACATTCTTTAAGATTTTTAGCCAAATCATCACAACTAGCAAAATTAAAAATTTCACTATGAAAATCATTTAATAAAAATTTATTCATAAATTTAGTTTAATTCTTCCTTAGCGTAATCCGAAAAATTATGTTTTAATTGTTACTTAAGTATTTTATAATTATAAAGTATATTTTTTACTTTAAACAATAAAGATTTTTAATGACAGTAAAAACAGTATTAATTAGTGGTTATTATGGTTTTGGTAATTTAGGCGATGAGCTTATTTTAGAAGAACTCATTAATGAGATAAGGCAAATTGATGTAAACATTTCTATTACCGTTTTATCCAACCGACCCGAATATACGTCTAAGATATACAACGTTAACAGTATCAACCGTTATAATCTAGTTAAGATTATTAATTCGTTAATGAATTGCGACCTCTTAATTAGTGGTGGCGGTGGCCTATTTCAAGATGCCAGCAGTTATCGGCCACCTTTATATTATGGTTTCATCATACTTCTGGCTCGTTTGCTTAGGGTAAAAATCATTATTTATGCTCAAGGTCTAGGCCCTATCAATTCCACTATAGCCAAATTTACAACCTTAGCCAGTTTAAGTATGGCCAACATCATCACCTTAAGAGATCACAAATCAATAGCTATGGCTAAAAGCTGGCAGCTTAATGCCACTTTAACAGCCGATCCGGTATGGAATTTATCGGCACCATCAGCTAAAGTTGAAAATGTTAGCAATATTGAGCAAATAATTGCTAAACATCCTCAGAAATTTTTAATTGGTTTATCCCTGCGCTCGTTAAACCAACTAACCGAAACAATTTTAAATGATTTTTGTAACTGCCTAAGCCAAGTCATAAATGAAGATCAGGTAATTATCCTTTTACCATTACAAAAGACTGAAGATTATCAAATATTACAGGAAGTTAAGCAACAATTAACTAAATACAATATAATTGTTGAATGCTTAGAACTTAACCAAGAAAATTTTGCCGCCAGTACCTACTTAACTATTTTTGCCAAATTAAATTTTGTAATTGCCATGCGTTTACATGCATTAATATTAGCTTTAAAATGTGGTATTAATGTTTTTGGCTTGGCCTACGATCCTAAAGTAACCAATTTAATGAATGAATTAAATCTTCCCTATATGCTTTTCCCTCAAACCATTGACCAAGTCAATTGCATTAACAAGCTCAAAACAGCTCTAAATAATCAACATTTTCCGCACAGTCAAATTACGAACTTAAACACTCTGGCTAAAATAAATATAGCTAACTTAACCCAATTGATTAATTCTTAAAACCATGACCGAATCTAACGATACTAACAATTTAACCATAAAGCGCCAATCTCTTTTAGGCTATCCCATTGATCTAACTAATGAAAACCTTTCCATTATGCGCTTTCGTAAAGCACAAGCCAATTCACTCGGTTTACACATCGTAACCATTAATGCTGAAATGATTATAACGGCAATGAAAGATCCTAATCTAGACCGTATTATCCGCCATGCCGATTTAATCATTCCGGATGGTGCCTCAATCATCTTAGCTCTTAAACTATACGGACTAAATATTCAGCGCTTACCTGGTATTGAATTAGCTTATAAACTAATTGAAAAATGTGCCGATTCTGACCTAGAAATTGCCTTAATTGGTGCCAAACCAGAAATTTTGGAAACCTGTAAACAAAATCTATTAAATACCTATCCCCAACTAAAAATTGTAGCTGCTCAACATGGCTATTTCCAGCCATGTGAAGAAGCCGACATCGTTAAGCAAATTGCTGCCCTAAAACCCAAATTAGTACTGATAGCTCTGGGTGTACCCCGCCAGGAATTTTTTATCGATAAATGGCAAAAAGATTTTCCCCATTCAACCCTTATTGGCGTAGGAGGAAGTTTTGATGTCTGGGCTAATTATGTTAAACGCGCGCCAAAAATATTTTGTGATTTTCATTTAGAATGGTTTTATCGTCTGCTTAAAGAGCCTTGGCGTTACAAACGGATGATGCAGTCTTTACCTTTATTTGTCTGGTTAATAGCCAAAGAATATTTAAATTTAAAACAATCATCTAAAATCGATAATTTAAGAGGTAAACATTAAGTGGCTGATGACTATTCACTTTCAATATTAGCTCAATTAGGTGATGCCGTTCATCATTTATTAACAATCGAAGACAAAATGAAATTCATTAAACAATCCCATGAATTGCACAAATCGGTAGTAAATCAAGTAAATGCGACCAATCAAGCAAAATTACTGGAATTGTTGAAACCCCAATTAAGCCCAGAAGAATTAGATTTAGTCCGAAGGGCTCGGAATTGTAAATCCATTAAAAAAGTTAAAATTAAACAGTCAATTTATCGAAGAGCAACAGCTTTAGAGGTTTTATTTGGCTTTTTATATCTAACTGATCGAAATCGCTTAAATTACCTCCATGAATTTGGTCAAGCCCAGACTCATCCTGACAACTGCCCAGCTCTAGATACCTAAACAGTTAATATGGTCAAAATTAAGCCTAAACAAGTAATTCTTGACAAGTTTTAATTATCTTGAACACAGATTTTAAGTTAAATTCTTAAGGTAAAGTTGTAATATAGCCAAATTTGTAAATCTAATGGTAATTTAAAACTATAAGGAGTTTTTAAAGTGACAACTACTACCAATAATATATCGACTGATTTAATATTTTCTTCATTATGGAATTTAAGCCCTGATGCATTTATTTTAACTAATGCAAATTTAGAAATTATAGATGTTAATGAATCTGGCAACCGTCTTTTCGGTCATAGTCGTCAAGAATTAATTGGCAAAAATCTTAATAATTATATTGTCTTAAAAGATTTTGCCCAAATTACCCAAAACCAAAAAACAATTGATGAAGCCCAATTATCACTACCAGTAATCCGTACTTTTTTTAATAACAAAGGCTCAGACATACCAATTTTAAGCAGTATTTATCCAATAATTACTGATACTGAAAGTATTCAGGCCTTTTTAATCATTGCCTATGTGGCTCAAACCAATTCAGTTCAACAAGCTCAGACCGAATTTGTAAGCACTGTAAGCCATGAATTAAGAACACCATTAACCAGTATTAAAGGCTTTGCTGATACCATTTTGCGAGCCCAAAGCAAATTAGACGCTAGTCAATTACGCAGATACGTAGGCATTATTAAGGATCAAGCAGACAGACTAACTAGACTGGTCGAAAATTTACTAGCTGTATCCCGTCTTGAATCAAAAAAAATGCAATTAGCGATTCGCGCTATTGACCTTAATGATGCCGTGCGCAGAGTTTGTCAAAACTTAGCGGTAAAATCACTAAACCATAATATCGTAATCAATATTCCTAGCCATATTCCGCAAGTATTTGCCGATGCAGATAGATTAGAACAAATTTTAACAAATTTAATTGACAACGCTATTAAATATTCACCAGCTAAAACGACCGTAACAATTACCGCCAGCGAAATTAAAGATAAAAACAATCCTAAAGTCAATCTTGTCCAGATTAATGTTCAAGATCAAGGAGTTGGTATTGATGAAAAGCATTTACCGCAAATTTTTACCAAGTTTTCACGTCTAGATAATCCTTTAGTTCGCCAAACTGAAGGTACTGGTCTAGGTTTATATATCACTAGATCTTTAGTTTTATCTTTAGGCGGTCAGATATACGTTAACAGCAAAGAAGGTAATACCACTTTTACCGTTGAATTACCCATTGCCACATTAGAACAGCAAGCAGCTAGGGGGCGTGATCATTAATTATGATGTTTCCCAAGCCGATTATTTTAATAATTCACCAAACCAGATTAGCTGCAAGTTACGCTAATACGCTTGAGCGTACCGGGGCTGAAGTTCATGCTGTAACATCATTTCAAGAAGCCAATGAATTATTATCATTTTTACATCCGGACATTATTCTTTTAGCATCTAAATTAAATAATTTAGATGGCCGTGAATACTGCCAGGAAATTCGTGCCACCATTGCTCATCCAAGACCAGTACTAGTACTGTTAGACAGTTCTAATGACATACAAGATCGCATAAACTCTTTTCGTTATGGTGCTGACGATGTTTTAGGTGAACCAATAGATCTTAGTGAATTAGCCATACGCATTATGGCGCACTTACGTCGCCGAAATGAAGAAATGCTTAACCCTTTAACGGGTCTACCGGGTCAACAGGTTATCCGAAGAATGTTAGAGCAAACGATAAGTTCAGAAAAACCTCATTCCTACATGTCAATTGATTTAAACCGACTAAGAATCTATAATGAAACTTATGGCGATCTTGCTGGTGATCAATTAATTAAGGCTCTAGGAGCAATCCTCTTAGATGTGGTTTCTGGTTCAAGCTTTGTCGGTCATATCGAAGAAGATGATTTCTTTCTAATATCATCAATTGAACAGGCTGAATCAATAGCTAAGAATATCTGTATAAATTTTGATAAAATTAGCCAGAGTTTTTATCCCAAAGAAGATCTTCAACGGGGCTATTTAATTGCGTTAGGACATGGTGGCATAAGACGGCGCGTACCTTTAATTTCAGTAGCCATTGGTATCGTCAACAGTTCTCAAAAACGCTATACCAGTTATGTTGATATTTTAACCAATGCCCGTGATTATCGTTATTTAGCCAAAAGTAAAATTGTCTCAGCTTATACTACTGAAGTAATTGAAGAAAACACAAAATCCGCAAATATCAAAATTGAAGACACTCATGAAATAGTGCTTAATAAAAATATTTTAGTTGTTGAACCTGATGGAGCAATGGCCTGTTTGCTCCAAGAAACTTTATCGCTAGAGGGTTTTAGTGTACAAGTTACCAACGCAGCCTATGATGCTTTAAAAATAGCCAAAAGTAACCCCAAGCCAGATCTTATATTACTAGAATCTAATTTGATGGATAGATACATGAATGGCTGGGATCTTTGTCGTAGCCTAAAAGAGGACCCCCTATTAAAATCTATTTGGATTGTAGTAGTAACCTCTAATCCTGATCAAACAGCAGCACTTGAAGCTGGAGCTGATTTATATTTGCCTAAGCCGTTTGATCTGCCTAGTTTACTGCATGAAATCAATGCCTTACTTAATAAAGGTTATTCAATCCATAATTTTATATAAGTTATAATTAAGGATTACTTCTTACCGAAAGTAATAAATTTCAAGCCACTAAGTATCAGTTATTATTTTTATGAGTTCAATAAACATTTATTAATCTAAGTTATTGTCTTTAGCATCACCTAATAATTTTTGAATTTTACTTTTGACATCATAAAAAGCAGCAATTCCAGCACTATCTGGGTTTAGCGCTAAGGCTTTATTAAAATCAGCCAGAGCCAGAGCATATTTTTCCAATTGATAATATAAAGAGCCTCGCATGCTTAAAGTGAACCAGTCATCAGGGTTCAAAATTAACGCCTGTTGATAATCTTTTATAGCCTCATCTTTATTGCCTAACAAATTAAAGACAAAAGCACGTTCTCTATAAGCAATTGCCATATTGGGATCAACGGTAATGGCTTTGTTAAAGTTATTTAAGGCTTCCGGCAAATTATTTAAATCCGTATAAGTTGATCCTAATGCATGGTACACCTTAGGATTAAGGGGATCAAGGGAAATTGAATGAATATAATCTGTAACAGCTTCTTCTTTTCTATCTATGTTATTAAAGCACAAAGCACGTGTAAATAAGGCGTAAGCATTTTGCGGATCTAAAGCCAAAGCTTGGTTACAATCATCAATGGCTTCATAATATTTTTTGTTCGTATAAAAAATATAACCGCGATTAATATATGCATCAAAAGCATTTGAATCGAGTGCAATAGTTTTCGTAAAATCGTCAAAACCAGCGCTTAAATCAAAAGCACTAACACAACAACCACGCCTGTAGTATGCTTCAGAAAAATCAGGATCAATTTCAATAGCTTTGTTATAATCAGCTATTGCTTCATCAATTCGATTGTTAATCTGAAAAATACTGCCTCTAAGAAGGTAAACATCTTTATAATAAGGATCATTATCGATAGCTTGATCTAAATCAGCTAAGGCTAAATCGACTTTGTAAATGGCTAAATATACAATAGCTCGATTAAAATAAGCAACGGCAAATTGTTGGTCAATTATCAAAGCCTGACTAAAATCATTTAGGGAATGCTCATAATCTTCTACTGCTAAAAACGCCATCCCTCGAAAATAAACAGCATAAGCCGAATTAGGATTTATTTCAATAGCTATGGAATAATCATTTATGGCCTTAGAAAAATCCTGTAAGCCATAATATAAATTACCACGTTCAATATAAACAAAATCTTCCTTTAAATCAAGGTCAATTGCTGTATTATAATCTTTAAGTGCAGAATCTGCATCACCTTGATTATCATAAATATAACCGCGATTATAAAAAGCCACAGACATTTGATTATTAATTGTAATGGCTTGATTAAAATCATTAATGGCACCATTAACATCTCCTAATTCGTTACGTAGTAAACCCCTCAAATTATAAGCATTAAAATCATTGGGCTTTTTAGCTATAGCCTGATCACAATCTTTAATTTTTTGTTCAAGATCAGATTGCTTTAAATGTAAATTTGCCATTCGAACTATATCATCCATATACTTTAATTATATAGTCATGCCTTAAATTTTACAAATCAATCAGAAAATAATAGTAAACCAAGTTAATTTTCCCGAAAAGTTTAAGTAAATTAATACTTTGCAAACGATAAAGTATTAATCACTTGGATTTTACCAATTCTAGATATTTTTTATAGTCCTCATTCACGCCAACTTGGTTCCCCAAGTTCTTTTTTTGTGTTACTTCGATCCAAATAAGCTTGTGCCAATTTGGGATTAATCTTAATGGCCTGATTAAAATATTCCAAAGCTTCATGTAGGTCACTTGGATTATAATAAATTTCACCAATAACAATATATGCATATTCAAAATTTAGTATCACCTTCATAAGCAAAAACTTCAGCCAGGTTATTATAATATTCCGGTATATTAGCATTAATAGCTATTGTTTTAGTAAAATCATTAATTGCTTCTTTAAATTTTCCTGATTGATAAAAAATCTGTCCGCGTTGATTATAAATACTATCATCATTAGGATGAATTGCTATATTTTGTGATAGTTTTAGAATCTCTGATTCTTGCTCAGATTTCATTTGAACTAATTTTTGTTTAAGTTGAATAATTTCATTTTCACCTTGGCTGGAAACTTGCCGACTTATCATAAAAGTCAACAAAAAAAATCCCTAAAGTTGTTAAGCTTAAAAGCAATACTTTATTAGAAAGACGATTATTTTGAATTGCCAAATTATTCATTGATAAAATCAAAATCTAACCAAAAAAATTTTAAACTATATACTTTCAAGTATACAAGCAGAATATTATTTATGGATAATTTTGTTTGTAGATTACTAAATTAGTATCACATTTAATTTATAACTATAATTTCGCCTTAATTGCTAAAACCTACCTGCATACATACCTTCAACAAACAAAAATTTAAGGTATGGTTTAACCCTGCTTTTTTTACTTAAGTCAAGGCTAATATTTTGTCCATTGTTTAAGCCAATCAAAAATCAGGCGAACATAATTAATATTAAAATAATTTAATATTAAAAAATTCAGGCAGAAATTTAACCCATAAATTAATAATTTTTGGGTATATAAAATAAAGATATTGTTTTACTAATAAGTTATGAAATCAGATATTAACAGTAATGATAATCCGATAACAACGCACCAAAGGTCTAAATCTTTACCACCTTTAGCTAGCACCGTAATACTCAAAACCAAGCTGGCCAAAGAAACCAAAGCTAATTACGCTTCAGGTAATAATATTCGTTTGGCAGGATCGCTTGCTCAAGAAGGTTGGTTAACTTCTGACCGACCTAACTCCGCTAAGACAAAAACAAGTCTTACTCACGAAGTCTATAACTTAGGCTTAACGGTAGTAAAAAACTTTGCCTATTCAGGACTTCAATCGCCAGTAACCGGCGTTGCCCAAATAGCTGACAAATTACTAAACACTCATTTAGAAACAGCAACTAAAGTTATAACTAGTCCTAACGCCCAAAAATTTGGCACGGCTGACTGGTACGCCCAGCAGATTGGTCAAGGGTTAGGGATAGGCTTTGATTTTTTAGTAGCTAATAAGGCTATCGGCAGTCTGAAAAGCAGTTTGAACATTGAAACCGCTCAAAGTCTCACCTTGGCAAAATCGAGTATAATTGGACAGTCGGCTCTGTCTGGAGCTGTTCTCGAAGGGGTTTTTACACCATCTAACCCCAACGACAATCTTTTAGCCGCTAGGCTTAAACAAGCCGCATCTGGTGCAGCAACTTTTGCGGCAATGAGTAGTGCTTCGATTGAACTTAACACGCTATGTCATAGCCTTGATCTAGGTAATGACTTAGCCAATAAAGCCATTAACAGCAATCTATTAAACGGTTTTCTATCAGGTATTCCGGGGGGTTTAACTAGTGCGAATGCCAGTTCTTTATTAAATGGACAAGGGCTGGCCAGTTTTAAAAGCGATTTTCAATCAGTAACTGCTTATAGCGTAGCTGGCTTACCGTTAAGCTTAGCCCATGCATTTATGCCAGTTAAATTGGACAGTCTAAAACCGGTTACGCCAGATATTATTAGCCCAAAAACTGACATTGCTAAATTTACCACTAACGATATTGCTAAAGCCCAAACTGACATTGCTAAATTTACCACTAACGATATTGCT
>JAKAZS010000061.1 GCA_021815785.1 bacterium | reverse complement strand
TTAAATTTTCCTAATCTGTTACTTGAGGCTAAATCCGCCGAAGATTTACTTAGGATAGCCTGCAACACTTTAGCCATGTATGCAAAAAATTCCCAAATTGCTATTCTGGGTATTGATAAAACCGTTAATAAATTTAAAGTGCTAGTATCGGTTGGATATACTGATGAGGCTTTAGATAAGCTAAATAACTTGGTTATTTTTGAACCCAATCTCTTCTCATTGGTTTTAGCTAAACGGACACCAGTGAATAGTTTAAACCAAAAACCACTGCCTGATTTTAATCAAAAATTAATGAATATTCAAGATAGTTCTATGGAAATAGTTTTTCCGTTGTTGGCTAATGAAGAAATATTTGGCTTAGTCTTAATCGATTCCTTAACTCAAGATTTAGTTGATGAGGTAAAGACCTTAGAAGTCTTAATTAGTTGTTTGGCTAAAACCATGAAATTACTTACCGAAACTGAATTGGCTAGGCAAAAAGCATTGCAATGGGAAAATTTGTTAAAGCTTAAGGAAATAGCTGATAAAGAAAATTTAATTTTAGATGATTATCTGGATAAAGCCCTTGAATTAGTTTTTCAAATTACCCAAAGTAATCATGGCTCAATATTGTTTGCGGAATCCGAAAAATTATTATTAGCCGCCTATCGTGGTTTTGCTCAGATTGAAGAAAATTTTTATGGTTTAGAAGTTAATTCAATGAATGCTTTTTCAGCTTTGAATACTTTAAAGCCCGTGATTAATGAGTTTAAACTAAATCATTATTATGATTATCAGAAATTAATCCAAACTGATAAATTTGTAAATGTAGTTAATATACCTTTAAGTTTTGATAATTTAAAACTTGGTGTAATTGAATTGTTTATTGGTAATCAAGATATTGTGGCAAAACTTGATTTAAATCTATTGACGAAAATTGGCAAAATTATCGGAATGGCTTTAAAGAGTAAATATTTAACTGGTAATGAAAGTTTAGCATCATTACTATGTTCAAAAACTGGATTACTTAATCAGGTTCATCTAAAACAATTGCTAACTAAAGAAATTAAACGTTCTAAGCGGCAAGGTCGTTCGATTGGTGTGTTGTGTTTAAATATTGATCATTTAGGTTTTATTAACTCTCATTTGGGTAAACAATTAGCCGATCGAGCTATTGATTATGTTGCGCAAAAAATTAAAATTGCTTTAAGGGATATTGATTTATTGTTTTATACCGATAATGGTGAATTCGTGGTGATTTTACCGGAAACAGTGCAAGCGCATAGTCTGCTTGTGGCTGAACGAATAAAAAATATGGTACGTGAAGAGACTTGTCCGTCGGTTGGTCGTATTACTGTGTCAGTTGGTGTCGCTAGCTATAATGAAAGCGGTGAAACCAGCGGTGAATTATTGCAGCAATCTAGTCAGGCAATGCATATGGCTAAATTAGAGGGGCGTGACAAAGTAAAACTCTTAGCAGGAACTCATAATCTTGATTCGGAATCCTGGAAGCAAATGAGTGTTAATGCTAAGTTATCTAATTTTAGTGAAGTTCAGTCGCAATTGCCCAATAGGCTAGAATCTAATATCCGCAAAGGGTCATCATCAAGTAAGGTAAATAATTTTCTTGCTAAGCAAAGGGTTTTTAAACCGAAAAATCCTTAAATTGCTGAAATTAAGAGGCCGCCTAAAATAATTAAGAAATGATTTAAGTCAATATAAACAAATGTATCTAATTTAAAAGTCTAAATATTAAAAAAAAAAGCATATATTTTAGTTTTCAATATTTTTTGGTTACACTAATTATAGATTGAATATGCTAACAAATATTCAATTAATTATGGTGTTTGTTCATGATAGGAGGATAGGCCATTGGCTACTGCATCTGCTACTAAATTACATTTAAAACCCTTAGCTGATCGAGTTGTTGTAAAAAAACTCGAAGCTGAAGAAAGAACCCCAGGTGGTATCGTATTACCGGATACAGCCAAAGAAAAACCTCAACAAGGTGAAGTATTAGCTGTTGGACCTGGAAAATTTGACGAAAAAGGTACCCGTCAACCTATGGAAGTTAAAGTTGGCGACAAAGTATTGTTTGCAAAATATTCAGGTACTGAAGTTAAAGTTGAAGGTGTTGAATACCTCATTTTAACTGAACGTGATTTATTAGCTATAGTTGGCTAATTTAATTTTTAATAAATTACAATAATTTATCATTTATAATAAGGAGATAAAAAAATCTATGGCAAAGCAAATTGTCTATACAGAACAAGCTCGTCGAGCTCTTGAAAGAGGCGTAGATCACGTCGCTAATACCGTTAAAATTACCCTTGGACCAGCTGGTCGCAATGTAGTTTTAGAAAAGAAATTTGGTTCACCTCAAATCATTAATGACGGTGTTTCCATTGCTAAAGAAATTGAATTAGAAGATCATTTAGAAAACGCTGGAGCTCAACTTATTAAAGAAGTCTGTTCCAGAACTAATGATAATGCTGGTGATGGTACAACAACCGCTGCTGTTTTAGCTCAAGCTATGATTAAAGAAGGCTTAAGAAATGTAGCTGCTGGTGCTAATCCAATGATTTTACGTCGTGGTATTCATAAAGCTGCTGATATGGCTGTTGAAGAAATTAAAAAAATGGCTAAACCAGTTGAAACCAAGAAAGAAATCACTCAAGTTGCCACCATTTCAGCTGGCAACGAAGAAGAAATTGGTAAAATAATTGCTGATGCCATGGAAAAAGTTGGCAAAGATGGCGTAATTACCGTTGAAGAATCAAAATCTTTATCTACTGAATTAGAAGTAGTTGAAGGTATGCAATTTGACAAAGGTTATGTTTCAGCTTATTTCGTAACTGATGCCGAAAGAATGGAAGCCGTTATGGAAGAACCATACATTTTATGTGTTGACAAAAAAGTCAACCTATTAGCTGACTTGGTTCCAGTTTTAGAAAAAGTTGCTCGTGCTGGTCGACCATTTGTATTAATTGCCGAAGATATCGAAGGCGAAGCCTTAGCTACTTTAGTTGTTAATCATTTAAGAAAAGTTCTCCCATGCTGCGCTATCAAAGCCCCAGGTTTTGGTGATCGTCGTAAAGAAATGCTTAAAGACATTGCCATTTTATGTGGTGGTCAAGTGGTTTCTGAAGAAGCTGGTACTAAACTTGAAAATGTTACCGTTGAAATGTTAGGTAAAGCTCGTCAAGTACGTGTTAACAAAGATAAAACTACAATCGTTGCTGGCAAAGACAGTAAAGATGAAGTTGCTAAACGCATCACTGTAATTAAACGTCAAATTGAAGAATCTGATTCTGAATTTGATAAAGAAAAATTACAAGAAAGATTAGCTAAATTAGCTGGTGGTGTAGCTGTAATCAAAGTTGGCGCTGCTACTGAAATTGAACTTAAGGATCGTAAGCTTCGCTTTGAAGATGCCTTAAATGCAACCAGAGCTGCTGTTGAAGAAGGCTGGGTTCCAGGTGGTGGTACTACCTTACTTGGTTTAGCCAAAAAATTAGAAAAAAATCGTGAATTATTCCATGGTGATGAAAGAACTGGTTTTGAAATTGTTGTAAAATCATTTGAAGCCCCAGTTCGTCAAATTGCCGATAACGCTGGTTTACCTGGCGAAGTCGTAGTGGAACGTGTTAAAGAACAAAAAGAAGGTTGGGGATTTAATGCCATGACTTTCGAATATGTCGAAATGTCTAAAGCTGGTATTATTGATCCAGCTAAAGTAGAACGTTTTGCGATTCAAAACGCAGCTTCTATTGCTGCCATGTTCTTAACTACTGAAGCTCTGGTAGTGGATGTACAGGAAGAAAAAAAGGCTCCAGCAATGCCCGCCGGCGCCGGAATGGGTGATTTCTAAATTTAATAAATCAAATTATTAAATTAGAAAATCCTTAAATAAAGCAAAAGGTGATAAGTAAACTACTTATCACCTTTTGTTAGTTAATGTCCAATTTATAAAAAAGACTTTAATATTAATAGCGCAATTAAAGCTATAATGAATTAATAAGTAAAGAATACTATTTTCACTCTATTTATTAGGCTCAACAACTATTAATTTTTATTTTTTATTCGGTTTGTCAAGGCTACATTTATCGCTTTGGCCAGGACAAGGCAAAGGTTTTCCATTAACTAAAAATTCAGCGTATGTATACCGCAAATTGTTTTTTATAAATTTTTCACATTCAGCCTTAGCTTCAAATGCATAATCATAAAAAAATCCGTGCTTGTCTTTAAGAACCAAATTCAAGTCTCTAATAGGCTCATAATAAAGCAATTTTATATTTCATATTTCCTCTTAATGTATACACTGAAGTGATTTTCCATCAACACAAAAATTATGACTGTCTGTCGTCCAATTATTTTTAATAAATTTTTGACACTCTAGTATAGTATTATCAGCATATTTTTTACAGACAGGATCGTCCTTATAACTAGGATCAAGTTTAGCATATTTTTTTAAATCGACTATAGCCTTTGCAAATTGATCTAATCTTATTTCAGTATAAGCTCTTTGGCGATAAGTATCGGCATTGCTTGGGTCTAATGCAATAGCCTTGTTAAAATCAAGCAAAGCTTTATTAAAATCACCTGCTATTGCATAACAAGAAGCCCTGGAAGTATAGGCCCAAATATTTTTCGGGTCGAGTTTAATTACTCGTGAATAATCAGCCATAGCCAACGCATTATTATCAATGTCTTCGGTATATAAATTAGCGCGATTAATTAAGGCGTCGATATAATTTGGGTTTTCGAGTAAAGACTTAGTGTAATAGATTATAGCTTTTTTAGTATCTCCGCTTCTTTGATAATTAGTAGCTTCATCACAATATTTTTGAGATAGTTTTAAATTTCCACAATTAGCGCAATTAGTAAAATACGAAGTGTAAAATACCAGAATAAAGGTCATTGTGTTTTTAAAGTAAGTTTTAAGCATATTTGTTATCCTTTTGATGTAATTCAATTTTGTCTTATGACTTTAAAATGGTGATTTGAAATAATCGGGAATTTTATATAAAGTTTGCGGAAAATAATCCATGTTAACTACATTAAAAGTGTCCTGTTTACTTAAATTGTTTTGAATGAAATTAGCATGTTCAATTACTTGGTTAAAATCAGCAGACTTTGGCCAAGTAGTCATTGCTAGAAATTCGTTAAATAATTGTTGATTAGAAATTTGCTGATTCCGCAGATTCATTTCGGGATGGGAACGTTTATACTTTCTTTGTTGGCCAAGGCGGTCAAGTCTATGCGTAAAATCCATTTCACGCATATGAAACATAAATAAGTTATAATCATGAAAATTAATTTCTAAGTTTAAACCATGGTAGCCAGGACTCCAATGTACTGGCTGTCTTATCGCTACAGTTTTGCACATGGGTGAAAAAAATCTTACATATTGCCGTTGATCAAACAATGGTATTTCGTTATTGTAAGGATTTTCTTGGTAAATTTCATTAACTACATTCAAACCTACGCAAGTGTATGTATTGTGTTCATTTTTACTAAAATAATCAACTAAACCATTGTATTTATTAGGGCTTGGTATGATAATTTCATCAATATCGGTATGGATAATGATGTCATAGAATTTAAGCAATGATGTGGCTAGACAGGATATAAAATCAGCCATTTGAATTTCATCTAAAAAATTACGGGGAAGATTTATAATACCAATATCATAATTATGGATTAGTTGGCGAAAATTTTCTGTTGATGAATGATCAACAATTATGCAATTGGTACTGCCTAATTCTTTGGTGTAATAATCAAGCCAATGTTTAATGTGAAAACTTTCATTGTAATGATTGCTGATTATTGCGATTCGAGGGTTGTGCTTATTTTCGTTTTTATCTTTAGGCTGGTAGCTAGTAAAAATCTTCGTTAAATGACTAAAATTAAAGGTTTCCATTTGATAAATTCCTTAGATATTGGTTTTGTTATTATAGCAATCGCTAATGTATAAGGATAAGCCTGGTAACAAATCAACAAATATTTCTTAAAGGCTAGGCTTGCTTTAGTGAAACTCTTTAAATAATGTTGACTTATCAACTGACTTATTTATAATTATGGTTTAACCAAGATAAGTTATTGGCAGTTTAGTTTTGGGATTTATTTTAAAAGAAAGTTTTATTGACAAATATTAATTATATAGTTATATTGACCCTAATATAAAGCTAGCCATTAAGTCTTAATCTGATGACTGCAGTAAGCGAGCCTTAAGAAAGAAAATCGCTAGCAGTATGTCAAGTGGCTAAAGGGATCGATGCTGATGTGGCGCTCAATAATATGACAAATTTTAAGGTTAAACTATCGCCGGAAGCATTAATTCTTGGTAGTGGCAATAGTGCTTATGCCTTGTCGTGTTATTTGATCGCTCAAGGTTTTGAGGTTAGCCTGTTAGTGCGATCGCAAGCTAAACTTAATGAATTGGCTAATTTGACGATAGTCGCTAACGGACTATTAAATGATTCATATAAATTAAAAACAGTAACTGCTGATACGTGTTTAGCTCTTAAAACGGCTAAGACAATTTTTATAACGACAATAACTACAGCTTATCCAGAAATTGCGGCTAAACTTTCGCCATTTTTAACACCTGAACATAATATAATTTTATTTTCCAGTAAATTTGGTGGTGTGCTTGAATTTGCGAAAGTTTTGGCTAATGTCCAGGCACAATATAGTAGCCTTCTTGAAACCGATGCTTTGTTCCCTTGTAGGATTCAAGGTGATGGCTCGATAAATATCAAAGGTATTAAAAATTGGACTTTGTTTTCGGCAATTAATCCTTCTCAAACGGTTCAAGATAAAGATATTCTTTTAAATTATTTTCCAAAACTAGCACCAGCACAAAATATTGTTCAACGGGGTTTGACTGATTTTGGTGCATTAGCTCATCCTTTAATTATGCTTTTAAACATGAATAAAATTGATAAGAATTTAAATTTTTCGTTTTATAAAGAAGGTTTTACGGAAAAAACTATTGTATTGATGGAAGCTTTAGAACAGGAATTTATGAGTATCGGCAGAGCTTATGGTACTTCAATCATACCGATGTCACAGTTATTGAATAGGTATTATGGCTGCGATGCTTCTTCTTTGTATAAGGCAATTCAGTCTGTGCGTCAATATGAGGCAATTCAGTCTCCGCAAACCTTAAATCATCGGTTTATTGAAGAAGACGTTGCTTCATCGTTAGTGCCCATGTATCATTTTGCTAAATTAGCGGGTATAAAAATACCGCTAATAAAATCACTTATTAGCTTAGCTTCAATATTATATGGCATTGATTTTAAAAATACGGGTCGATCTTTAGACCGGCTTGGTTTAGCTTCTTTATCCTATGAAGAGATTTATCAGCGCCTAAATGAATAGTCAAGTGTCATTCTGGATGATTTTTTTAGCGATACTAGCCGCTGCTATTGAACCGGTTATTGCTAAATTAGCCTATGCCTGCCAAGTTACACCAGTAGATTTAATGATTGTCAAAGCTGTTATTGGTTCAATTGTTATTTTGCCAATTACCCGAATTTTCACTTGGGTAGGTGTTAAAGGTTTTGTTAAAATTTGCGCTGTAAGTTTATTATTATTGGCTACTAATTTTTTGACACTTTTAGCTCTTGAGCATTTATCCGCGGTGATGGTGATTACGATATTAACAACGACACCGGCTATCGTTGGTATTGTTAATCAGGCATTAGGTAAAGTGAATTTAAATTTACAGTTTTGGTTTGGTTTTGGCTTATGTTTTTTAGGAATTTTATTGGGATTGGATTATCATAATTTAGCTTTAACTTGGATTGGTTTAGTTCAAATTGGTTTGGCCGTATTAAGCTCAACGACTTACCGTGTGTATCTTGATAAATTAACCAAAGAATTTCCGGTTATTTTAATTTCCACCTATATTTTTTTAATAAATGGCTTAATAATGCTGTTATTTTATTTTCCTAAATTGCCTAATATTCAATTTGGAATTTGGCAATTTGGAATTTGGTTAGGAATTACTAGCATTTTAGCCAATATTGCCTTCCTTTATGCCTTAAATAAACTTGGTTCAACCAGAATTTCCGTAATTCTTATGGTTGAACGACCCGTGGTCTTAATCATTGCTGCGTTAGTTTTAAAAGAGGTTTTTAATATAGAAAAATTTCTTGGTATTATTATGGTTTTATGGGGAATTTCTTTGGCAAGGGTGCAACATAAACCGTAATAAGGATTATGTTTATTTGAACCAGGATTTATATAAATTTGCAAAAATATTGGGTCTTGATTGAAATTTAGTACTTAAAAGGCTGATTTCACGTTCTAAAAGATTATTTTTAATTTTAAGTAATTTAAGTTCTTCTTGATAATCATTTAAATGCTTTTCGAACTGTTTTTGACGATCGGAATAATTATGCATTAATTGTTTTAAGGTGTTAAATTTGTCTTCCCAAGCTATAAGTAATTCCTTGAAATTAGCGTTAGTTAAATTGAGTAATTCATAGTTGGGGCTGTTCGATGGCGCAAAAAGTTTTTCTAAGCCTTCAGTTTTAAGCCGATCTTTATCATTTTCACTAGCAAAGTCAATTATTTGGCTTAAAAGGTTTTCCATTTCTTGCGCATGAATAAACCATTTTAATTTACCATCCACTACAAGTTTTTCACCAGAAATCACCCCGGATTTCAGTTGATTTTTCAATTGATTTTTTTTGATTCCCAGAATTTGACTGGCTTTAGTAATAATGGTTAAAGGATATTTTTGCATGTTAGAAAATATAAAAAAATGAAATGAATAATATTTATTATAACTAGAAAATTTAAATAAGCAAATTATTTATGCTCAGTCTCCTTCTTTACTTCTTCGATATAGTTTAATTCAGACTTACTTAAATTATTCGAGCTAAGCAAATCGCTGCGATATTTTAGGGTTTGGCGAATGGCTTGTTGTTTGCGCCATAGAGCAATTTGTGCGTGATTGCCCGAAAGTAAAACCGGCGGTACATTCAAGCCTCGATAAGATGGTGGTCGCGTATATTGTGGTCCTTCCAGTAAATCCTGGTTAAAACTTTCATTCTCTAGCGAAGAGGCTTTGCCTAAAACACCAGGAATTAGGCGAGCGATACTATCAATTATGACTAAAGCGGGTAATTCACCACCAGTTAAAATATAATCACCGATAGAAAACTCATAATTGGCTAGTGTTTTAATTCGGTCATCAAAACCTTCATAATGACCAGCTATAAGCACAATATCGGTAAAATTTGCTAACTGTCTTGCCTTAGCTTGGTGATAAACTTGACCTTGTGGGCTAAGGATAATTATTGGGGTTATTGGAGGGAGTTGTAATGATTCAATCGCTAGAAAATATGGTTCTGGTTTGAGAACCATACCAGCTCCTCCGCCGTATGGTTTGTCATCGACGCGGCGATAATTGTCTTGACAAAAATCACGGGGATTAACCGTTTTAATTTTGATTAGACTATTTTTAGCACCACGGCCAATAATACTGGTCTTACAATACTGTTCAATTAATTCAGGAAATAAGCTTAAAACATGAAAAGTAATCATATTATAAATATAACATAATTAAAGACAGAAGCTAAATAGCTTCTGTCTTGGTAAAAAGTGAATTGAATTGTTTTTCTTGTCCTAATACACTAACAGTAAAATTTAGAAATTATCTTTTTTTACTTGTCTTTTTGCCGGCTTTTTTAGCGACGGCTTTTTTAGCGACTGGTTTAGCAGCGGCTTTTTTAGCAGCTGGCTTAGCAGCGGCTTTTGGTTTGGCTACGTTTAATGGTTGTTGTTTGGAACGGCCATTAACAATATCTTTGAGTTCTTTACCGGCACGAAAAGCTGGAACTTTAGCAGCAGCGATTTTCAACGGTGCTAAGGTTCTTGGATTTCTGCCAGTACGGGCTTTACGCATGCGACGTTCGAAAGTACCAAAACCTACTAAGGTTACTCGATCGCCTTTGGATAATGCACCAGTTACGGTGTGAAGTAAAGCAGTAAGTGTTCTGGTTACTTCGGATTTGGGTTGCCCCGTTGCGCTTGATATAGAATCAACGAGCTCGGCTCGATTCATATGATTTCCTCCTTGTAAAAATAAAATTTCAATCCACAAGTAATGATAATATCACTATAAAAAAAAAATACAAGTGTTTAAGCCTATTTAAAAGTAAATTTTCCAAAAATATTTATCTTTTCCGCAAACCTAATATTAATAAGCATATTTGTAAGTCGGTAAAATGGCTGGATATCAATGTTTTCATCGTTAGGTATAATTTTGTATTTTAAAATATATTCAATGGCTATAATAAAAGATTTGTAAAATTTACAAATCAGCCTGGGTTGCTTGTAAATAGTGACAAAAATTATTCGTTAGTATTTTGATCAATTTTAGAAAAAAATGTATACTAAATTAATTGGCTAGTTTAATAGGATTAAGTAAATGAACATCAAGCTCTTCTTAAATGTCTTAGTTTTAAGTGGTTTTTCAATGGGTATTTCTTGGTCACAGCCTAATCCTAAAGGTTTGCAAAATAATACTATTGACGTTTATTTGCATACAACAAATAAGCCAATTAACCAAATGGTTAGTAATACTAATGATTTTAAACCAGATTGTAATTGGTCCATGTATCTTCACGATGATTGTCATACTGGTCATTTTACTGGTTTAATCACTAAGCCTATCTTGGGTAAATTGTTTTGGTCATTTCCATCAGAAGGACCAATTGATTCATCACCCATAAGTTTTAATGGGGTCTTATATTTTGGCAGTGATGATGGAAGAGTTTATGCCTTATCGGAAAAAAATGGAAATGTTTTATGGAGTTGTGAAATTGGTTCGCCGGTCAAATCCACTGGAGCTATAAACTCCCGGCAGATATTAATTATTGGTTCGGAAGATAAAAATATTTATGCTATTAATTTGAAAACCGGTAAAATTATTTGGAAATTTCCTACTGAAGGAAGGGTTTCTGGTCAAGCGATGATTAAAGATAATGTTGTATTTATTGGGAGCTGGGATGGTAATATTTATGCTTTAGATATAAATGATGGTAAACTCATTTGGAAATTTAAAGGTCAAGGTCGAATAACATCTTCTCCATCACTATATTCTAATACATTGTTTATGACTAATCATGATGGCTATTTATATGCGTTGGACGAGAAAACTGGAAGTTTACAATGGAGTTTTAAAACCGGTGGAAAAATTTATTCAACGCCATGCATTTTTGACGAGACTATTTTTTTTGGCAGTTGGGACAAGGTGTTTTATGCCTTAAATACTAATGATGGAAAAATAAAGTGGAAATTTAAAGCCACTGAATCATTTAGTATATCACCCGTTACTGATGGAAAGTCCGTTTTTGTTGGTTGTGATGATCTTAAGTTGTATTCATTGGACCTTAAAACGGGAAAGTTAAATTGGAAAACGCAAATAAGTAGCCCAGTTCCTTTATTATCTTCTAGTCCTGCTATTGTTGCACGCATGCTGTACATGGGTAGTTCAGATGGTAATTTATATGCACTTGATGTAAATAATGGTGGAATTAAGTGGAAATATAAAACGCAACGGCCAATTATTAGTTCACCGGCTATATGTGAACACGGCATAGCTATTGGTAGTCAAGATGGCAACCTTTATTTTGTAAATTAACTATTTAAAAAAAATATTGAAATTAAGGCAAGTTAGGTAATTTATCAATTATTTGCATTTGGTTAATTTCAGTGTTGGCTTTTTGGGCTATAGAATTAGCATAGTCAGCTAAGACTTTTGCCTGGCTAGAATTAGTATGGCTGGCAAGCAAGTTGGCTTTATAACTTATTTTTTTGATTGAGTTAAATGCTTCGTTGGCTTTTTGAATTATTGAGGCCTGTTTTTCGTCGTTTAAATTTGCAAAATTTTGGTTAAAATTATGGATTTGATTTAACTGCTCATATGCATAATTCACTTCTTCTTTTAAATCATCCATTGAATTTGTATGGCTAGGCTCAGCTTCAGGCAGATTAATTGTTTTACTATAGCTTTTACGGTATGGTTTATTTCGATAACTAGTTAAATCATAATTCTTATGACTTGAATAATTGTTATTTGAATTTAGACTATATTGATGACTTTGATAAGATTGAAAATGGGTAGTTGAATGAAGCTTTACTAAAGGCTTTTGCGAATTCGCTTCAATTAGGCTATCTAATTCATTATGCATTTGTTTAGTATTTTGTGAGTCCGCTAAGGCAAGTTGAGGAAATAGTAATGTAAATCCCAAAATTAAATATTTTAGTTTAAATTGACAATAACTGTTAAAATGAAATGGCATGAACATCTCTACGATTGGTCGGTTAACTCTTACTAAACAAGTAAAGATAAATATAAATTATATATGTAATATCTAGATGTTACTTAAAATAAATTCTTAAATTTAAAGTTTAATTTTTTCTTATGCTTCGACGAATTATAATTTTAACTATTTTGCTATCACAATTTAATCAGATTCCGGTTCAGTCTCAAAATCCAGAAAAGGCTAAGGCTTGCGTGCCAAGTAAGCCGATTGATGAAAGTATTAGTCAAGATATAGTTTCTAATAAAGTTTTAAATTTAATGCCTGTAGAAATTAAGGTAAATGTTGGACATTTAAATAATGCGGTTAATTATTTCGCTTTTTATCCTTATCCCATTAAACCTCCGTCTATTAAAAATCCTAAGAATTTATTGCCCACTACGCCAATTTTTGTAAAACAAATGTTAACCGCTAGTGGCTATTTAGCTCGCAGTGGCAGAGATATTCCTTATCCCAATGGGGGCTGGCGTTGGAAAGAAGCCTTTACCAGGGCAAGTGAACGTTGTGATGCGCTTACACCACATACTTATTTGGAAGTGCCAATGTGGCGCAGTAAAATGACTCCTTATATAATTGAAGAAATTAAAAAACTTAATGATCTTGAAACATTACGCAAACAAAGATATCAAAGACTAGTTGATATTTATGAAGAAGATGGACGTGAAGCCGAAAATAAAAGCAATGAAAAAGGTGTTTTACCGGTTAAAGTGCAGATGTCGCGAATGAAACATGGTTTTGGTCGAATTGGCTATGCTAAACTGACTCCCGGTCAATGGTGGTTAGTTGGTACGCATAAAGCACCAGGGATTATTTATTACTGGCAAGAACCAATTGATGTAAAGTCTGTTGAAGATTTAGATGAAAGCTTTAAAATAGATGGTAAAATTCAACCCCAGATGCTGGATTTACGTGAAGAGAATGCAGTTATTATTGATGGTGCCTGGTAAAAATATTTAAGGTATTGGTCGTAATTTAAGCCTTAATTATTAAGAGTGGTAATGATTGATGAATCAAGTGATAAGGATATAATCCTTAATAAAGGATAATTCGGATTAAAATACTTTATTTAGTTATAATTATTTAGTTAGAGTAAATAGGAGTTAGTAATGGAAGAAAAAATTATTTTTGATAAAAAGCCTGCTGTGCTTGAATTAGAGGCCGGTACTTATCATTGGTGTGCTTGTGGTCGATCTGATAATCAACCTTTTTGTGATGGTAGTCATGCAGGATCGGGAATAAATCCGGTTAAATTTGAATTAGATACGTTCACGAAAATCGCCTTGTGTAATTGCAAACATACTTGTAAAGAACCGCGCTGTGATGGTAGCCATAGTAAATTATAAGTGTTTCCTTAGTACTTTTATTAAAGGCTAATTTAATGAAAAAAATTACTATTCTGGTTTATGTGATTGTTGTTTTTTTTTATAACCCAGTTTGGGCATTTGATTATGAGCATAAATTATTTAATCAAGACTTAAAATTATATGTTCACAACGGCTTAGTCGATTACCAGAATTGGCAAAAACATCAAGAAAATTTAAATTTATATATTAAAGAATTAGCACAAATTAGTAATCAACAATTAGCCAAGTTGTCATTGAATGAGCAAAAAGCCCTTTGGATTAATGCCTATAATGCTTTTACTATTCATTTGGTTTTACAGTTCTATCCTATTCAAGGTTCGATTTCCTATTTTCCTAAAAATAGTATCCGACAAATTCCTGGTATTTGGGATGATTATACTTTGGCTATTGCGGGTAAACAGCTGTCAATAAGTGAATTAGAGCATGATGTTCTAAGAACTTTAAGGGATCCTCGTTTACATTTTGTAGTTAATCCAGCTACTCGGGATGGAGGAAAATTAGCCAGCAAGGTTTATTTGTCAGCTAATCTTGACCAAGAATTAGATTTGGCGCAAGCAAAATTTTTCATTGATAAAGCAAATTTAAATTTTGATGATACTAGTCAAAAAATATTCGTATCACGTATTTTTAAATGGTTCCCACTTGATTTCGCCAGCCAATCTGGTTGTGATATTACTCATTATCCAGCACCATCTGATAAAGAAATTATTTTTGGTTATATAAAAATCAATGCACCAATTTTAATTAAAGATGAAATTAATCAAAAGACTAATTATCAAATTGAGTACATAAAATATAATTGGTCTTTAAATGAGTTTAAATTAGATCTTAATTAATAAAAAAATAATCTTTTGCTGGAATGGCTCTTAAATCGGCGCTAATTAGTTTAAGTGAAATTATGTCTTTAAGCTAAAATAGCTTTTATTTTTTTGTGCTAGGCAGTATTTTTCCTGAAATTGCTTTGGATACGCTATTTGAAATACTATTAACTAAATCATCAGTTGAATTGGCGTCATAATATTTTCCGCCACTGGTTTCACTTATGCAATTCAGTTGATATCGAGCTTTAGGTTCACGTTTTAAATCAAGACCAACCACATCTATTTTGATTTTGATACCCATAAGCGGTAAGCTGCGAACATAGCCGCACGGATTTCCTCCGCATGTTTCGGCTCCATCTGTTATGACAATAAGGGTTTTAGTTCCCTGAACTTCACTAAAGTCATCTTGAGCAGCTTGTTTAATGGCGTATTCTAAAGGTGTTAAGCCATAGGGCATTATTTGCCGAATCCGTTCAATAATCGCGCGGCGATTTCCTTGGCCAATGGGTACTAGTAAAGCTGAAGATCTACAGTCAATTGAAGGAATATTAGTAAATGACTGACCAAAAACCCTAAGGCCAAGATTAACATTTTGGGGTATTTTACTTAAGGCTTCTTGAAGGACTTTTTTGGCGGCTTCCATTTTTTGTACACCGCCAGCGAGTTTTTCTTTCATACTATAAGACGCATCAATAATAAACAGAATATTAATATCGCTTGCTTCTTCTTGTACTCCTGTTTGTAAGGTTGTCGAGTCGGTGCCGGTTTTAAGCATGGTTGAATCAGTGCCGGTTTTAAGCATGGTCGAGTCAGTGCCGGTTTTAAGCATGGTCGAATCAGTGCCGGTTTTAAGCATGGTCGAGTCAGTGCCGGTTTTAAGCATGGTCGAGTCAGTGCCGGTTTTAAGCATGGTCGAGTCAGTGCCGGTTTTAAGCATGGTCGAGTCAGTGCCGGTTTTAAGCATGGTTGAATCAGTGCCGGTTTTAATTTCGGTGCAACTAGTTTCCTTGGCGCATGCCAATAAATCTAATTGTACTAGAATTAAAATCATTATAATTAAGCTGAATTTAATTTTCATTATTTTAGTTATTTGCTTTTTCAACAACACCTTTTACTTCATCCTGTATAGGTAATTTGGCTATAATTGTTCTACGGCTAATTGAAACAAGTTTAGGTGAATTTTCTAATCTAGCCCAAATTGTTAAATAATAAATGCCTTCTTTACCATGATTAGAAATAGGAATTTTCCCTGAAAATGTTTGCCCCGCAGTTTTAATGCCACCATGAATCGGTATTTCAGATTGTGGCTTAGGTTCGCTGGCAGTACTCGATCCCGATAAAGCTATAAGTGGTGCTACTAAAGCTACCGGAGGAATAAACATGCCACCAGCTACAGCGGCAATAATTCCTAATGTCTTTAAAGTGTTTACGGCTACTTCGTGATGGCTTTGGGCTTTATTTGCATAGCCAACATAGTCTAAAGGAGGAAAGTAGGTTTGTATATTTACATCATCAGTCGGTGTTAAGACTTTGTTGTTTGAATTATTAGAGCTATCCTGATTATTTGTAGAATTGGAATTTGCTTCCCAGGCTAAAGTCATTCTTTCGAATTTATATGGTTTTAATACTATTCCTTGAACGGTTATTTTTTCACCTACGGTAATTTCTTTAGGGATGTTATGCATGATACCATGTGTTGAGATAATCTCAAGCGTGGCAATTAATTTTGTCTTGGATTTATTCCAGTCATAAGCAAAGCCATAGCTTGTAGCATCTTCGCTTAAAAGAGCTTCACGACTATCTTCGGTTTTAAGTAGATTTTTAATTAATGTGGCAATACTCGCCTTAGAGGCCTGAGTTAAATATTTCTGATCAGTTTTAATGACAGTGGTATTTTCGCTAATCATATCTTGGCCATCACGATTTGTGTAGCGAATATCTGGATTAGCAGAATAATTTTTGGTATCTAGTAATTTATGGGTCAAAAAGTCGATTTGTTCTTTAGCTAAAATATTGGCGGTTTTATTATCAGTTAAATTGGTAAGTCCTAGAAAACTTCGTGATTGATTAATTAATTCGTTAGCGTAGGCTGTAAGCTCTTCAGGATTTTTAACGGGACCTTGATTCAACGGATTTTGGATGATTTCATCAAGAAATGATAATTCATGTTTATTAATAAGAGCACTTTCATCAATATTTAAATCTTCAATATTAGTTACACTTTCACTACCAAAAATTGTTTTTTTTAATTTTTCGGTTCTTGTATATAAACTTTCAGCCGGATAGGTTTCCTTGAAAGTGGCTTTTTCTAGATCGCTTAAACGTGTTTGAATGTCAGTTTTAGGTTTGGCTTGACCAAATATGGCGATTTCAATCCGACCCACTACCGGATATTTGTCAACAATATCTTTGTCGGTTGTGTCAGCTTTGTTAAGCGTATTGTCAGAATAGCTATTTTTGGCATCAGGCTTTTTTACAGTTTCGTCTTGAACGTCCAATGAAGGTGTTAATTTCTTTAAATTAAGATTATCGTTATTGGTTGATTCAATCGCTATGGCATAAGTATTATTTTGCCAAAAAAAATTAAGGCAGAAAAATATTTTACAAATGGTGAGAGCCGTATTTTTCATAATTTAATTTTGTTGAATAATAGCTTTATCATAAAGTTTATCGGTAAATCACTTAAATATTATTAAAATAATTTAAACTCACTGTAAATTTTTTAACGGTTAAAGCAAAGTATTTTAAAGCTTTAGTATTTGTTTAGGGTAATGGTGGATTGATTTTTTTACAATGAAGCAATTAAAGCTTGTCTACCAGTCAAGCCATTTTCTTTGCGGTGGGAATAGAAGAAGTCGTTATGGCAAGATGTACAGTAATTGCTAACACTAATATTAGTTATGTTTAGGCTTAAGGCTTGGTAATGGTTTATGGCTTTTAAATCCGGATGAGGTGTATCGTATTGATTTACAATATTAGAATGAAATTTTTGAGGCAAGGATAATTTTAAGGATTCCATAGTGCTTTCGCTAGTTGGGTAACAGCATGAGCCAATAGCTGGACCAATGGCCAGGATAATATTATTTGGTTGTGAGCCTAGTTCAAACATTTTTTTTAACGTTTTTATTAAAATTGAACTAGCGGTACCTTTCCACCCGGCATGTATACCAGCGAATATTTTAAGTTTATAATCAAAGGCAATGATCGGAACGCAATCAGCAAAAGTTAATAAAATTGGCAATGCTTGTGTTTGCGTAATAAGTGCATCCGTCTGCGGTAATTCACTAGTTTTACTAATTATCGCAACATTATCAGTGTGTTTTTGACTGGGGACAGTTAAATTGGCAAAATTTAAGTTTAGCGTGTTGCATAGTTTTTTGCGGTTGGCTCTTGCATCATTAATAATTGCTTCTTCCTGAATATGTCGTCCTAAATTAAAACTGTCATATGGCTTAGGGCTAGCGCCACCAATTCTGGTGGTAAAGGCATGGGTAAACGCTTGAGCGTGCTCCAGTAAATTGTCGGCTTGAAAAAGTTTAAGGCCGGCTATTTCTTTAATTTGCCAGTCTAATGTTTGATCTATGGATTTGGTTTCAGGTTTAGACAAGGGATAGGCCTCCGCAGATATTAATATTTTGTCCGGTTATGGATTTAGCTTCCTTACTTACCAGGAAATTAACTAAACTGGCAATTTCGGTTTCTTTAATTAGTCTTTGACTGGGTATAGCTAATCTGGCAATTTCTGCTGAATCTTGGACTTTAACATTATTTAATTCACACCAGTAAGGATCGTTCATTTGTTTTAAAGCCATTTCATTATCAACCCAGCCTGGCGATACACAATTAATGGTAATATTATACCGGGCTAATTCTTGGGCTAGGGTTTTAGTCATACCAATCATGCCAGCTTTAGCTGCGCTATAGGCGCAACTGTATATTTCACCATTGGTACCAGATATTGAAGAAATGTTAATAATGCGCCCGTAATTTTGGACTTTCATTTGCGGAGCTAATTTAGCAATTGTGAGCATACAATGGGTTAAATTAGTATTGATTACCTTATTCCAAGTATCAATACTAAAATCAAAAATACTTTCGGTTGCATAAATACCAGCATTGTTAACTAAAATGTCAATTCTGTTGGTCTTGGTTAGGCTTAAGTCTAAAACATTGTTTAAATCTATGTTTTGCGAAACGTCACAAACCAGGCTAAGGCATTTCTGGTTTTGGGCTTCAATTATTGATTTTACTTTATTAAGATTCATTTCATTGCGGGCAATTATGATTAAATCAGCTCCAGCTTTAGCCAAATTGATGGCTATTTGTGCACCAATTCCTTTACTTGCTCCTGTTACTATGGCTGTTTGGTTTTTAAGGGGTTTATTCATATAGTTACTTTGTTTTTTAATTTGGTATAACTACTTACATAATTCATGATTAAAAATAAATTACTTTACAAGTTTTAGGGCAAGTGATTAAATTTTTTTA
>JAKAZS010000135.1 GCA_021815785.1 bacterium | reverse complement strand
TAATGGTGATTTTATTCTGGGTAGTGCAACGAATGCTAATCTAGGTTTTGTGACAATGAGTATTGGCACTTTAACTCAAACCAATACCGTAAACCCAAATCCTAGTAATATAGCCGTTCAAACTGCTGGTGGCAGTAACGTATACTTTGGGGCTAACGGCATTAGTGCAACATCAGGTGGCAATGTATTATTTGCCAATGGGCGTAATATTGTGTTTAATACTGGCAGTTTAGCAGGTAGTGCCATTACTTTAGGTGGTAAGGTACAGATAACGGCGGATCCTCCAGCAACAGCAGCAATTAATCAGGCTATTGCTAATACTAATAATGTAAGTGCGGATAGTAATGGGTTAATTAATACTAATGTTAGTTTTGGTGCTAATTCGTTATTAAATAATGTGGTTGTTATTGGCAATTCGTTAGATAATCAGCAGGCTGGTCAATATGTTGGCAATCCAAATGTAAATGACAATCAACAATTAACCAGCAATTTAAATTCATTTGAACCTATAGCCTATAACAGTGCCGTTTTAATGAATAATACAACTGCTTTGAGCGATAATGCTAAGCTTAATAATGGCATTAGTCTTATTATTGCTCATAATGATATGCATTTTACCGTTAATCCAGGAATTAACCTTAAGTTAAAACGTGGTGCAATTGTATTAGCCATTGTTAATAATGGCGTAATTAGTTTTTATAATTTGCATGATAATCATGATAAATCAGTATTAGTAAGCGCTTATAATGAAGTTATAGTGCTTAATCCTGGTTCGCATTTAAGTATTAGTAAATTTGCCAATGATTTTGCCAATATTAATCCGTTAACTAAAGTTGGTTATCGTAAATTAGCAACTAAGACTGTTAAAGGTTTAACCTTATATCAATCAGACTACTCGATTTTAAGCTTAGTTTCAAGCCTGGCTCCGGTCAAAGCTTTATTTACGAGTAATGATCGCAATGCGCGGCTTTTAGCTAACCAAATCCTTAAAACTGCAACCGTAGTTAATTCTACTAGTTCTTTTAAAGGAATATACCACCAAATCCAAAAGCCTAGACTAACAGCTTTAAAATAAAGTTATTACTCTTTAGTCCGAGTCAATAAATAATAATGCAGTTGTGTTGAAAAGCATAACTGCATTATTATAGTCAAGTCCATTGTCTAGCTAAGTTTGGAAACAAGAAATAAATTGCCAATGCTAAGCCAGGGGTCGTGAAATTCTATATATAATGTAAATTTATTAGCTTAAACCTAAAGCCATAAACAATTCATTGTCAAGATCTTCTTCAACATTTGGGGTTGTTAAAAGCTTATCACCCATGAATATGGAATTGGCGCCAGCTAAAAAACATAGAGCCTGTTCACTAGCAGACATTTCACTGCGCCCAGCGGATAAGCGAACTTTAGCCTGGGGCATTAAAATACGTGCGGTAGCTATCATTCGTAACATATCCCAAATTGCTACAGCCGAATTATTGGATAATGGCGTACCTTCTACTCTAACTAAGGTATTGATCGGAACTGATTCTGGCTGTGGGTTTAAATTTGCTAAGGTATGGAGTAATTCAATCCGGTCTTCATGACTTTCACCCAACCCTAATATGCCACCACAACACACCGTAATACCAGCTTTACGAACATTGGTTAAAGTATTTAGTCGATCTTTATATGTTCTAGTGGTGATAATATTTTCATAAAAATTTTCTGAAGTATCTAAATTGTGATTATAAGCTGTAAGACCAGCTTCTTTTAATTTTACGGCCTGATTTTCATTTAACATGCCTAAAGTACAGCAAACTTCTAGGTCAAGGTTGCTAACAGCTTTAACCATGGCTAATACATTGTCAAAGTCTTGATTATCGTTAACCTGGCGCCAGGCAGCCCCCATACAGAACCGGCTACTGCCACTGGCTTTAGCATTATTAGCTGCGGTAATTACTTCATCAAGACTTAATAGAGGAGTACTTTCTACTTTGGTTTCATAATGGGCTGACTGAGGACAATATGAACAATTCTCCGAGCAATTGCCAGTTTTTATGGATAATAAAGTACATTTTTGAACATGCCCCGGCTCATTATGGGTTTTATGAACGGAAATACTTTGATAAATTAATTCAAACAACGGTAAATTATAAATTGATTTAACTTCATCTAATGACCATGAGTTTTTTGCTGCAGTTAATACCTGTGCAACCGTGTCTAAAATATTATTTGTCATTTGACTAATTCCCTTATTGGCAAGTAAAAAAATTACTTATTTAGTTTAGCATAACTAGTGAATAACGCATTAATCTTGGTTGTTAAAGTATTATAAATGAGTTCTAATTCATTAGCGGTAATACAGTAAGGTGTCATAATATAGACAACATTGCCAAGTGGTCGAAATAATAAGCCAGCTGCCAATAGATTTTCTTTTAGCAGCTGGCTTAGGTTATTTCCGTAATCAGTTTCAAGATTAAGCTTAGTATTAAGATCAAAGGCCGCAATACAGCCACAAACCCGATAATTTTTAATATAAATATTAGGAGCTAAATATCTTTTATATAAATCAATGTGAATATTTTCCATATTGTTAAATTGACCATGATTACGTTTTAGTAATTCTAGTGATTTAACTGCTGCTGCACAGGCTATCGGATTAGCGGTATAGGAATGGCCATGAAAAAATCGCTTAGTTAATTCAACGGTATCAAACGTATCAAATATTGCCTGACTCATAACTGTTGCCGCTAGTGGCAGAATTCCACCAGTTATACCTTTGGATAAACAAATAAGATCTGGCCTGGTTTGACTTTTGGTGGCGGCAAAATAATCACCAGTGCGTCCAAAACCAGTTAGAACTTCATCATAAATTAAAAGGACATTATAGGTTTTACAAAGTTTAGCTAAATCCTGTAAAAATGAAACAGAACACATATTCATGCCACCAGCGCCTTGGATTAATGGTTCAATCACGATACCAGCAATTTCATTAGCCTTTTGTTCAAACAAGGTTTTAATTTGGGCAAGTACAGTGTCATTTTTAGGCGTTATTTTTGAATCGTTAAAATAAATTTTGGGATAGTCAATAATTTCAATATTAAACATAAGTTGATTAAATTTGCGGGTAAAAATACTTGACTGACCTAAACTCATGGCGCCAACAGTATCACCATGATAACCATCGCTAAATCCAATAAATTTAGTTTTTGCAGTTAACCCGATATTTTGCCAGTACTGGTAAGCTAGTTTTAAGGCTAATTCAACACTGGTAGAACCATCGTCGGTGAAATACAATTTAGCCATATTGCTAGGCAAAATCTCTAATAACCCTTGAGCTAGATTATCGGCTGATTCATGACTAAAATCAGCAAATACTATTTGATCCAAGCTTTTAGCTTGATTAGTGATAGCTTCAATTATTTCCGGATGGCAATGACCATGAATATTAACCCACCAGCTGGAAATACAGTCCATGATTTTTTTGCCGTTGGCTAATTCAAGCCAAATACCGTAAGCTTTAATTACTTGGGGCAATTTTTCTTGAGGATGTAAGGCAAAAGGATGCCAGATCGGATTTGAATTATTACTTGGGTTGGCCATGATAAAATTTACGCAAAACTTAGGAACCTACTTAAGAAAATACTTGGCTAGTTTAGCTTCAAAAACTGTTTGTAAAGTTTGCCGATTTATTTCATTTAAAAATTCTATTTGGGCGATAACTTTAACTTTACCATAATTTTCAATGGCGATTTTATTAATTAAATTTTGCGCTCCATTTAAAATAACTCCTAAAATATCAAGATTGTAACTTCTTAAGGCTTTTAGCGTAAGTAAAGTGTGGTTGATAACCCCAAGTTTATTATTGGCGACAATAATGACTGGTGCATTTAATTTTTTCATAAGATCTATTATCAAA
>JAKAZS010000060.1 GCA_021815785.1 bacterium | reverse complement strand
TCCACAAGCAATAACTAGATTTTGACTATTAATATTATTACTAAGCGGATATATCAAAATCTTATTAACCAGGCGATTTATAAGAATTTTAGCTCCGTGGGTATGGGTATTAGGGAGAATTAAAGCAAAGTCATTATTTTCATAATGGGTAAAATAATCTGTTTTACGAATACCCGACTCGACTCGTTTAATAAGTTCTTCAAGGTCAACACCTTTTATACTAATATGACTTGATTCTTGAACTTTTTGATAAAAACTCAAAATGACCACCGAAAACGGACAATTAGCTCGTTGACTGCGCAAATATTCCTGATCTAAAAAATACATAAAGGCCGGATAAGTATAAATTTGGGTGTCCGCGCGTTTTAAAATCATCATAACACTTTGAATTAAAGAACGATCCAAAGGTTTTATTTTCGTAGAACCAGAATTTTTACTTGTCGATAAACACAGTTGTGAAATTAAACCTTGTTTAAACAAAGCACTTATGACGGGGACCCATTTAGATTTGTTTAATTGTAACAACGTGATTATTTCACTGACAGTAAGGATGCCATCTACCTGGCGATAAAACGCTTTAAACACAACCAATTCATCTTTGTTATATTGTGAGAGCAAAGACACAAATTCATTCTTGGATAATTTACTATTAACCTGAACCAGTACCGAATTTAGATCAACACCAATATCTTTAAGATATCTCGATTCGCTTATAATTGAAGCTGAATTGAGAAATAATTCCTCCATATCAACATTCATAGTTCTTGGGCAATTACTTATATTTATTTCAAATTCAAATTTACAGTCATTAATTTCCAATAAACTATAAAAAACATCAATTCCGGAATTATCAGCCAAATTACAATGCGTTAAAACACCTTCAATGAAATAGACTTCATATTGATCATTATCAGCTGTAACCACTAACTTTCCAGTGTTTTTAGCCTTGTAAATATTTTGAATAAGTTCAAGCAAAGAAATGAACGAAGTCACCCCAGCAATTACATCGGGCTTTGTACTAACACCTTCATAAGCCTTATGTTGATACGTGGTCATTTGGTGTAAACTGCGTTCAAGATCTTGAAAACCAGATTCGTTAATTTTACTGACCGTGACTTTAAGCGCTCCACATGACTTAATTATCAGGTTGTGCACATAACGTATATCCTTACTATTCTGCTCCCACAACAGCTTAATATTAGGCTCCAAACCAGACCACAGTTGCCATTTAATGTTATCAATGCCCCGCCCAGCAATAATCACCAAACGAAAATGAGCTAGTCCATCAGAACGAGCCCAGGCGACCTCAATAATTTTGCATTTATTACTAGCTAATTCCAGGACAAAAAAATACAAATCCTCAGGCGCTGGTATAGCTTGCAAATTAACCTGCAGCCGTTTTGGATCAAAACTTTCTTTTAGCATAGCATATTATATATATAATTTAAGCTCCCATATTGTTAAATATACCCAATTTATTTAAACAATAACTTTATTTAATAATTTTAACCTAAAAATACAATTTAGGCAAAAATGTATTAGTAAAAGATATATAAAAAAAGCCAACGCAAGATATTAAAAATATCAACGTTTAATATCCATATGGTCAAATATAAAATAAATTCAAAACCAACAAAGCTGATATTTTTTTAGGGATAGCGTAAAATATAAAATTAAACATTATACTAGTATAATGGTATAGTGCAATGAGTATGGGTCATTATTTTAGGAGTAAGCTTTTGCGAATCAAAGAAATAGAACTGGATAATTTTAAGTCATTTGGCAAACAGACTGTTATCTCACTACTCGATGGTTTTACAACAATTTCTGGTCCAAACGGATCTGGTAAGTCTAATGTAATTGACAGTCTTTTATTTGCTTTGGGGCTATCCTCGACTCGATCCATGCGTGCAGAAAGATTACCTGATCTTATCAATAATTTATCCCAAAAAACTGAAGCCAAAGTTCGAGTTGTTTTTATTGATACCAATAATCAGGAGATTGAAGTTGCTCGAAAAATTAAAGTAAAAGAAAATGGCTACACCAGCACATATTTCCTCAATGGTAAAAATTCTACATTGACCGATATTCATGATGAATTATCCAAATACAATATCAGTCCAACTGGTTTCAATGTAATCATGCAAGGTGACGTAACCAACATTGTAAGCATGTCGCCAACTGAAAGGCGCAAAATTATCGATGAATTATCAGGCGTTGCAGAATTCGACCGCAAAATTGATTTAGCCAAAGCCGAACTAGATGAAGTAAGTGAAAAAGTTGATCATCAAAAAATTATTCAACTGGAAATCGTAACCAGGCTTGACGGACTTGAATCCGACAAAGAACACGCCTTAAAATATTTAAAATTTAAAGACGAAAAAGAAAAGATTCAAAAAGAATTAGTTTTTGCCCAGGCCTATGAAACCAATCAAATACTTGAAAGCACTGAAACCGAATTAAGTAATCTTGAATCTGAAGAAATTCAGTTGACTGAATCGCTTAAAGGTACTGAAATTAAAATTATTGATACTAGAGCCAATTTAGCCAGCTTGGAACTGGAAATTAAGCGCAAAGGTGGACTTGAACAATTAGCTATCCGTCAAGAATTAGAAAATAAAACTGGTGAGTTAACCAGAATTGAAAATCGTTTATCGAATTTAAACACCTTGGAAGAAGAAAAAAACAAAACCTTAAAACAAATCGACAAAGAATTAAGATTAAACGAGAAAAAAAATCAAGAAACGAGTAAAGAGCGAAAAATATACCAAAGCAATAAAGCCGAGTTAGATTTAAAACTATTTGAAAAACAAGGAACTTTAGCTGCTATTTCAGCCGAAATTGAAGTTTTACGCCAGAATAAAGATAAAGGTCATAGTGAGATAACCCAGATTCATCTTGACCTATCTAATTTGTTAAAAGAAAAAAATGAAGTGCAACAAAAGGCTTTAAATATTCAAAATCAAATGCAGGTAATTAATTCCAAACTTGAAGAAAACCGTGAACTGCTAGTTACGGCCATGGAAAAATTAAATGTCCAAAAGCAAGATAACAATGAACTTCTCAATAAAAAACGGTCCTACGATGAGCTGATAGCTACCCTTGAAAGAACAATTAAACAATTGGACCAAGAATTAGCTTCAACGGTTCAAGAACTAGAAACAAAAAAACACGGCATTGAAACTTTAAAACGACGCATGGTTGAACTAGAAACTAAGCGTGAATTTGTTGGAGGCAGTGGCTTTGGCAAAGCAGTTGATCATATATTGAATGCCAGAATTCATGGCGTTTTAGGAACGGTAAGTCAGTTAGCCACCATTTCACCAAAATATGAATTAGCCCTTGAAGCAGCTATTGGTGGCAGATTAAATCATATCGTTGTGGAAAATGATAAAATTGCTAGTGATTGTATTAATTTTCTAAAATCCAATCAATTAGGAAGAGCGACTTTCATACCGGTCAATAAAATTTTAGGTCAGGCTCCAGGCAATTTACTTAATAAACAAGGTGTTATTGATTTTGCTATTAATCTCATCGATTTTGATGGATACTTAACCAGGGTTTTCCAACATGTCTGCGGTCAAACCATCGTCGTTGAAGACATGGACGCTGCTAGAAGGCTAATTAATTTGGCCCGAATGGTTACCCTAGATGGTGAGTTATTAGAAAAATCTGGCAGTATAACAGGTGGTAACGATAATAAGCATAAATTACATTTTGGCAATAATTTATCTGATGATATTGGCGAGGTAAGCAAAGGAATTGCCAAACTCCAAAAGCAAATTGAAGATTTACAGTTCAGCCTCAAAGAATTATCCGCTGAAGCTAACCAAGAAAAGCATAATTTAAACGAATATAAAAATAAATATGCCCAAATAGTGTTACAACTTGATTTGAAAAACAAAAGTCAAGATGAAGATAATAATTTAGTGGCCAGGCTTAAGCCTACCCTCCAAAGCTTAACTACCCAATATGAAGAATTAGATTTAGAATTACAAGAAACTTCTAAATTAATTGAATACTATACTAACGAAATTAACCTTAAGGAAAATAGCCTTGAAAAATTGGGTGATAAAGGTCAACAAACCAAAATCGAAAAACTTATCCTAGAAAGCAAAACAGTTAATCACGAATTAGCTAGTTTAGAAAATGAAAATCAAGATATTAATAAAAATATTAATATCCTTGATACCCAAGAAAATTTAACTAATGAAAATATTAATAAGGCAAAACTTGAAATCGAGTTACTAAGCCAAGAAATCGTCAAAATTCAACAGGAAAAACCCCAGCATCAAGAATTAATTAGCCAAATTAAAATACTGATTAATGAGCTCAAAGAAAAAGTCACTAAAATTTCTGACGAATTAGAAAATTTACGTTTAGAAAAAGAAAAAATATTTGAAACAGTCACCAGCCTTGAAATCATTAAAACACAGTTAAATGAACGGATTTTAAACTGTCAAAGTACTAAAATTGAATTAAGTGATAAAGTACAAAGCTTACAAGAAAAACTTGCTTTACTTCAAGAAGAGATAGCCCAAATTAAATTGGCTAATCCTGATTTTATTGAACCAAGTCAGACGGAAATTGACACCTTAAAACATCAAATTGACAGACTCGAGCGTAAGATGAAAGCCCTGGAGCCAGTAAATATGAAAGCTTTAGAAGAATATCAGGAAACCAAAACCCGATTGGATGAATTAACCAGTCAACTGGAAATTCTATCAATTGAAAAAATTAATATTCTTGAACGTATTAATAGTTATGATGAATTAAAGAAAACCACTTTTCTTGAAGCTTATGATGCCATAAATCATAATTTCCAAAATATTTTTGCTGAATTATCTCATGGACACGGTAAACTGGAATTAGAGGATCCGCTTAATCCCTTTAATGGTGGACTTATTATCAGAGCACAGCCCCGTGATAAAAAAATGCAACGAATCGAAGCCTTGTCTGGAGGCGAAAAATCCTTAACGGCATTGTCATTTGTTTTTGCCTTCCAAAGATATGCTCCAGCACCCTTTTATGCATTTGACGAAGTGGATATGATGCTTGATGGGTCAAACGCCGAACGCCTAGCGGCCATGATTTCACGCCAGGCTAATGAAGCTCAGTTTGTCGTCGTCAGTTTAAGACGTCCGATGCTAGAAAAAGCTTCACACACGATTGGCGTATCTTTAAGATCCGATGGGTTTAGCAAGGCTATTGGTTTAACCGAGTTAAATAAAGAGGAAAAAGTAAGTGCTTAATACCACCCAAAAAGTTGTTGAAGAATCATTTTCATCAGGCATTGAATTCTTAGTCAAAATGGCTGAAAAAGGTCAAATCGATCCTACAGAAGTTGATATTATTGATATCACGGACAAATTTTTAAAGGCCATTTCCAGCCAAAATCATGAAAATTTAAAACACAGTGCCAAAATTATTTTTCACGCTTGCGTACTGCTTAAGCTGAAAGCCCAGGCCATGCTATTTCAACAACTAAGTCATGATGCAACCGACAGTGATGACTTTGTAGACTTTTCCGAAGATCCTGAATATCAACCCAACCCAGAAAAATTACAATTAAATAAAGCTTTCCTAGAAAAAGCTCTAGTCCGAAAGACCCAAAACAAAAATATTCCATCACGTAAAGTAACTTTAGAAGAGTTAATCTTAGCCTTAAAAGAAGCGGAAAAATTAGAAATCAAAAAATCAGTAAGACAACCCAAAATGTTAATTGATTTAACCGATCAACCGGATTTAAATGACGTTGATGATATTTTAGAATTAGCTCATGACGAAGATATTCAAGCTACCATTGAAAAAATAAGTCAATTAATTGACAATAACTTAATAAGTCAGGCCTATATTTCATTTCTGGAACTTACCCAAATGCTGGGTAATTCAATTGACTGGGTTGATAGCTTCTTAGGCTTATTATTTCTATCCAATTCAGGTCATGTCGAATTAGAACAGGCAAAATTTTACGATGCCATAACTGTTAAACTGCACTGTACAAAGGAATAACCAAAAATATGAGTATTAAAGCCAAAATTGAAGCCATCTTATTTTTAACTGCTAAGCCGATAAAAGCTCAAGCTATAGCAGCACTGCTTAATGAAGACAGCTCTCTCGTTCGACAAACCATTCTTAGCTTGATTCAAGAATATGAAAATAAGGATGGGGCTTTAGAAATTGCCAGTGAAAATGGTTACATAATCCAGGTAAAAGAAGAATATGCCAATCTACTTAACGATTTAAATCCAATTGAACTCTCACAGGCAGCCATAAGAACGTTGTCAGCAATTGCCATCAAACAACCGGTTATCCAATCGGAAATTATTAAGTTAAGGGGATCTGGTGCTTATGATCATATCAAAGAATTATTAGAAAAAGACTTTATCTCTAAACACGATGATGGACGATCACCAATAATAATGACAACTAAAAAGTTTCAAGAATATTTTCGTCTAAGTAAAGAAGCGCATAGTTTAAGAAAATTATTCAAACAGACTGATAACAACAATGCCACCACAAACATTGACGATGAAAATTCCGCAACAACTGCATTAGAAACGGATAAATTTGCCAGTGCTAAGATTTTACTGGAATTAGCCAATCTTGATAACAATAATACATTAGAAAATTATTTAGACTCAATGGACAATAATGAAACCACATCAACAATGCGACAAAATCCTCCCGAAATTGATACCATACAAAAAGATGTATCACTTGAGTCATTATCAAATAATAGACACGAAATTAGCTTAAAAAGCAATTCCTCAAACCTATCGTAAATTATGGTTACGGCAATACTAAATGCTGCTGGTAGCAGTTCAAGATTTATTAATTCAACAACTAATTTACCAAAGCAATTATGCCTCTTAAATGATATTCCAGTTTTTCTCTGGTCCTTAAATACTTTTAGCAAAATTGAATATATCGACCAAATATTATTAATGGTGTCGCACGACATTAAAACACACGTGCAAGAATATATCAATTCAAAAATGCAGGATCAAGCGCACAAAATTAAATTGTATATAGGGGGGAAAAGCCGACAAGAATCAGTAAAATTTGCTCTTGACGAATTAGCCAACCAAAATTATCTAGGCCAGGTAATTATTCATGATGCGGCAAGACCATTTGTAACGAAATCAATAATAGATGAAGTCTATAATTCGTTAAAATCATGTAAAGCTTCAACAGCTAGTATCAAAGTTGTTGACACTTTAAAAAAAGTCAATGCCAATAATTCTTATGAATATATTAACCGTGAAAATTGCTTTTTAATTCAAACACCACAGGGATTTGAATTTAAAACACTATACCAGTGCCATCTTAAAGCCATCGAAGACGGATGTTTGTTCACTGATGACACATCGCTAGTCGAAAATTATGGTGAAAAAATCAGCTTAACCAATGGTTCTATTTTAAATTTTAAGATAACTTTCCCAAATGACTTAAAATTAGGCCAGGAAGTTGCCAAAACTTTTTAAGTGAAACTACTTGCTAAAATTTCATAAAAGAATAAAATAGTAATTAATATTTTAATTAAAAATACGCAAGATTTAACTTTTTCAATTAAATTATCCGATTTTTAATATCACTCCTAAAAAAGAGGCCAAAAATGCAAGATCACGAAAACAAGAATATTATATCTGAAACAAAAACTGATACCTCAAATACTAAGTCAAAAAATAAAATAGATTTATTTCCTGGGGTTCAAAATAAATTATCGGCTTATAGTACCAATGCAAACGTTCGCAGTAATTCTAAAATTTCAATATTCAATCCATTGACCTTTGACGAAGCCCTTGATATTGTAGAATGCTTAAGAGATCGTGGGGCTACAACAATTTGCCTGGAAAGTATGAAAAAATTTGATGCCAATCGTTTAGTAGATTTTGTTGCTGGCGCATCTAAAGCTTTAGATGGGGATTTTCATAAATTAAGCGACCAGGTTTACTTATTTTCGCCTAGTAATATTAAAATTACCGCTCAGAAAGACCTTGCTAAAACAAATGACGATTTGACAACTGGGTTTGATTTTATTTACAATGATAAACTAAATATGGAAAAACCGATTTTTAATAAACCATGGTTATCTCCAAGATAATTAATAAATTTTAATGAAGTTAGATACAAGTATTTAAGTCATTTAAAATTTAAGACTTTAATTTAATTTACAATTTAAAAGTTTTATAACTGATATTATATTATTACGAGTTCTAAGCACAGTTGTAAAGCTTAGTTTCCTCCATACCTAATACACCACAGAAACACCGCTTAACAAAATTAAGCGGTGTTTTTTATGTTATAATTTTTATTACAATATTATAAACTAAACTTATTTTAATCTTCGAGTCAACCTAAGTAATTTAATGAACAAACAAGTATTAGTATTGCAATTGGTTTCCATATTACTTATTTTAGGAGTAAATTCAATGTTTGCGGATAATAATTCCTGTGCACCAGGATTACCTAGTCAGAATTCAACTAGTCAAGATAACAATCCCGCCAATGCCAACAAACTTAATACTGACTGGAAAAAATTATTACCTCCTGATGTATATCAAATAACCAGGCAAAAAGGTACGGAGCCAGCCTTTACCGGAAAATACTGGAATTATCACGAAAATGGCTCTTATCACTGTGCCTGTTGCGGGGCTGAATTATTTAAATCAGATACTAAATTTGATTCTGGAACCGGTTGGCCTAGTTTTTATAACTCAGCCAATACTGAATCGATCGAAACCAAACCAGACAATAGTTATGGCATGCAAAGAACAGAAGTTGTCTGTAAAAAATGCGGCGCCCACTTAGGCCATTTATTTAATGATGGGCCAGCCCCAACCGGTCAACGCTATTGCATAAATTCAGCTTCGCTAAATTTTAAACAGGATTAATTCATTAAACTGCAAATGTTAAATAGCTTAAAGCATATATCAAATAAGCTGTTTTTCAATATTTACTTGGTATATAATTGTATTGATTTAATCTATTAAAACACAGCTCGGGTACAGGTAACATGGCGGATAAAGTTCTTGATGATACTCTTATTGATTTATTAAATGCAACACGAGCTGTTAAACGCGAAGAAATTGATGAAGCACAAAAAACAGCCAAAAAATTAGGTGTATCGCTTGAACGTTCGCTAATCATGCTAAATTTTATCAGTCATGAAAGTTTGCAACCAATTAGCGAAACAGCTCACCTAATAAAATTAGGTCATTTAAATAAACAACAGGCTCAAGAAGTAATAAAACTAGTTCGATCACAAAACGAATCATTAGATTATGCCTTACAAATTGTACAACAGAATCCCGAATTTCAAACCAAAACTACTGACAACGCCGAAACGCAAATTCCGCAAACAATTTTTATTGAAATTCTCTTGAAATCCAACCTGATTAATCAAGAGCAATTACAAGCCGTCTACAAGAAATCTCTGGTTAATCAAATTCATTTAAGCCGTGCCTTAATTTTAGACCGCTATTTAACTAAACAAACTATAACGATAATTTTTTCACTGCTTCAATTACGCAAAGAATTAAATTTAAATGATGACTTAATTTTTAAATGCCTAAAAACAGCCCATGCCCGACAAATTAATCCCGAACAAATTTTATTTGAACAAGGTATTAAATTTTTAAATACTGGTACATCTCTAAAACTGTCAGAATTAATTGCTTTATCTAAATTAGTCTCGGATACTGAGTTAATTGAATGTTTTGAACTGGAATTAAGCGAAGGTACTTCTATTGCCAATATTCTCGTAAAAAATAATTTACTGACAAATGATGTCATTGAAGCTGCCCATAGTCTTTTAGACATGGTAGCTAGTCCTACGATAAGAGGCTATCACGCAAGTATGGCCTTAAGACAAATTAAGAATAAAGGGATATCAGTATTCCAGGCTTTAGCCGAATTAAATCCAATTCCTCAATTAGATTCACCACCATTATCTTTATTTGAATTATTAGAAAATTGTAAAATTGTCCCTAAAGACAAATTATTAAGTGTAAACGGCAGTATTGAAGACACTGGTATTCAACTGAGCAAAAAGCTTTTGGCAAAACAACTAATTACTGAACTGGACCTCAATATTTCACTTAGAACCTATTCTTTACATAAAGAAGGTATTATTAACCAGGCTGACGCTATGGCCTTGCTTAATTTAGCCAATTCCAAAAAAATCGCTTTTGATGAGGCCGTATCTCGATTAAGCTTACAAGTTCCAGCCCGTATGCAATGGAATTGGAATTAACCACAAATATGTTTACATTTTTTTTAAATCGCTATAAGATTTGTTTATCCATAATTATCAGTATTAACTTGACTAATTTAGGTTTAGCCAGTTCTTGCGACGACATCAATAACCAAAAGCTTGACACTCAACCCAAAATCGGTCTTGCCCTAGGTGGCGGTGGGACGCGTGGGGCTGCCCATATTGGGGTTATTAAAGAATTAGAAAAAAACAACATTAAAATATCTTATATTTCAGGTACCAGTATCGGAGCAATTATTGGTGGTTTATATGCTGCTGGGATGCCCATTGATGAAATCGAAGCAATTATCATCAATAAATCCTTACTTCATGCCTATTTTACGACACCAATACCAGTTAAATTAATTGGCACTCCCGTAGCCTTATTATTTCGACTATTCGGTTATCATCCTTATGAAGGAGTATATACGGGGAAGAGATTTGCCCAATTTTTAAATTCAAAAATTCCTTCTTGTAATAAAAATATTGAAACCTTTCCAATTAAATTCTGTGCTATCGCCCTTAATTTAACTGATGGCAAAACCTATCCTATTGACCATGGCAATTTAGGGCTGGCTATTGAAGCCAGTTCAGCTATACCCGTCTTACGTAAACCAGTCTATATTGAAGAAAAATTGTTTGTCGACGGTGGTGTTGTTGAAAATCTTCCCGTCGATCGAGTTCGTGATATGGGAGCCGACTTTGTCATTGCTTCAGATGTTGATGAATATACAATAAAATTTCATCCAGATCGATTTAGACATCTAGGTTCTGTTAGTGAAAGACTGGTAAACCTTCAGTTAGCTAGAGTTGATGAAAGACCACTTCGATCAGCCGATTTTGTCATCCATCCTTATTTAAACGGAATTAAACTGGTATCAACTAAAATGTCTGATGTAAATTCAGCCATCGAGAAAGGAACACTTAGCACCAAATTAGCCATACCAGAGTTAAAACGCAAAATAAACACTAGTATCAAACTGGTGGACAAGAACAATGATAATCTAAACCAATACCAATAGAGTTAACTTTAAATAAATATCAGTTAAATTCATTCACCGGTGACTTTCCAACAGTTTAATGAAACAATATCTAAATTCAATAAATGATCTTGATCCTGACAAGTTATATTTAATACCCCTGGGTGGCCAATCTGAAATTGGCGCTATTATTTATTTATTAGTTTACCAGGGAAAAATTTTAATTATTGACTGCGGTGCAGCCTATCCTAAAGTGAATTTACCCGGAGTTGATTTACTTTATCCCAATACAACATTTTTAGAAAATAATCAGGAAAGTATTCTGGCATTGGTATTATCAAACTGCAAAGAAACTCATAATGGCAGTATTTTTTATCTTCTTCATCATGTTAACGTACCTTCCATTTTAGCCCCAAAATTTATTGTTAATCTGCTCCATCAATATCAGTCAGATATTAAGGCCAATACCATTAATGACTATGCTACCAGTGTAACCATGAGAACTAAAACAGTTGAATTTAATAGCTCAATTGGGCCTTTTAATATTGAGTGGGTTCCCTTATTTTATGCTGATGAATTTATGCTTAAAATTGAATGTGATAAAGGTCTTGTATTATACACATCGACTTTTAAAATTGGTCAAAATTCCGATAAAAGTCAAAATATAAGTTTTAAATCATTTACCAGTCTCAAAAAAAACAATAAACCAATCTGTCTCTTAAGTGCTTCAGCCGGTATTGAAAACTACGGTTACAGTCAGGATGAATTAGATTTAGAGGAATCCTATAATCAAATATTAATAAACAACAATAACCGCATCATTTTTATTACCAATCAGTTAAATATTGCTAGAATCAGGCTAATTCAAAATTTAACCAATCGCTTTAAGCTTAATCTTTATACTACGAGTGAGTTTTTAACTAATTATTTAAACACGTACAATGAATTATACCCGCCACTAGATTTCCAACTCATAAATTCCGACTCTGAAACCAGTAAGAATCGACAATTGATCTTAATTACCGGTAATCTAGGAAACGCTTTGACCGGATTAAATGAATATCTAAACCATAAAAATATAGTCCCGCAAAGTGGTGATATATTAATATACAATAGTGAAATTACCCTTGGTCAAAAAAGGACTATTGCCAAAATATCCGACAAGCTTTTAGCAATGGGCATAACTTTATACAAAGAGCCAGAATTTAATGTATATGTGAATGATAATGCCAGCCAGGAAGATTTAAAATTAGTGCTTTCAATAATTAATCCAGATATTTTCATACCAACAATTGGTGAATATCGACACATATACCAACATGCCCATTTAGCCAATAATAATTCAACTATTAAAACTAAAATTTTAAACAATGGCGATATTTTCTGTTTAAACAATAGCGAAAATAATGTTAGTTTAAATCAAATCGAAAACTCACTGGTTTATTTCAGTAGTAAACAAGGTGAAAAAATTTCAACAGCTTCAGTCAAAGAAAGAAGATCCTTGTGTTACGAAGGGGTCATTTCCCTTAGTATAGTATTAAAGAATCATCTACTAGTACCGCCAATTAATATTGAAGAGCACGCTAGTGGTATCAGATTTAGCACCAAATGGGCTATGGTACTTAACCAAATTGAAGAAATTATTGTTTCTCGACTAGGCGAGTTTAAAACTGAAAACAGTTTTGACTTAGAATCCGGAACTGAAATTTTAAGACAAGACATAATTAAATTAATAAAAAAAGAATTTTATATTAAACCTTTTTTACAAATATTAATTACCCAAATAGAAAATTAAAATCCTGAATCTGTTTCCCTGGGGTACTGCTGATTTGCTGGCGGAATTTGCTTTAAACTTGCCGAATTATTAGGTGACGCTGGAGTTAGCGAATATGGCGAGGGTTGAACTGGTTTTAAGGCCTGATTTTCACCAATTTTTTGATTTAACATCATAATCCGTTCTTTAATTTTAGGCACTTTAGCATCATTAGGGGCGCTGGCAACAAAACCTTGATACTCTTTAATCGCTGAAGATATATGATTTTCACTATCGTACAAAACCGCTAGCTGAAAATGGGCATGTTGATTATTAGGGTTATAATCCAAAACCCGATGCCAGGCATCAATAGCTCCTTGAGTATTACCTTTAGCTAAATAACACACCCCTAGATCTAAATGCATTCGTTCAAAATCCACTCCTTTTAAAGGTTTTTCGCTCGTAAACAAAGCATTAATATTATTGACCGCTTCACCAAATTGTTTTCGTTTCATGGCATTTTCAATTAAATTTTGCCAGGCTACCGTATAAGTCCAAGGTCTAGTACCTAAAGCCTCTTCATAATGCCATTTAGCTGAATCGAAATCACCCATAGCCTCCATGACTAAGCCTAAAAGATTCTGCGCTCTATAGCCATGACCAGCATAGTCACATAAAGCTTCATTGGCAATCGTCATAGATTCATTAAGGCGGTTTTGTTTTAAATAAAGTTTTCCCAATTCAACTTTAGCATCAGGAACTGGTTCAAGACTTTGCTCGATACATTTTTTATAGGCTTCGATAGCCTTATTATCATTTTTTAATTCACCATAACTTAAACCTAAATAATAATATGATTTAGGGGAATAACTATTACGCGCAAAATAAATTGCCTGTAAGAATGAATCAATCGCCTTTTCATAATCTTTATTATCATAGGCTTTTAAACCTTCTTTATAATTTTTTTCCGATGGCTCAACCGTAGAACTAGCCTTGTTTTTTTTAGCCAAGGCGCAATTGTTTGGGCTAATTACTAAAGTCATTGTCAAAGTATTAAACAGACTAAAACATAAAATTAAATTCCGGAAAAACTTATCAGACATAATTTTAAACTCAATCAAACAAGGTTATCTTTATTAAAGTTGAGCTTGCGTAAAGCTAGTACGATAACGATCAACAACGCCGAGTAAAGCAGCAAGGCCTGATAAACAGTTATAAAAGGTAAAGCACAGTAATGAGCCAATACTAAATTCCAGGTTGTATGGATACAATATAAGGGCAATACGAATAAAATACCGATTAGACCCATAATTACCACTAAGCCAAAAACCGCAACTGAAAAAGGGTGGAAGAAAAATTTATGCATTAATTAGGCTCCATCATTAACAAGTTCTTTAAATTGCGTCTCATCCAAAATCATTATACCTAACTTTTGCGCTTTTAACAATTTCGACCCCGGATTTTCTCCCACTACTAAATAATCGGTTTTACTGGATAATGAATCTTTGAAAATTCCGCCGCTGGCCTTAATTAATTCACTAGCGGCCAATCTTGTAAGCGACTGCAATTGCCCAGTTAAAACAAAAGACTTCTGATTTAACTTTCCGGAATTAGGCAAATTCAATTCAATATTCTTTGTATTTACAGCGATTGATTCCAAATCATCAATTAATTGGATATTATGGGGATCGCTAAAATAATTTACAATTGCCTGAGCAATTATTGGACCAACCCCTTCAATAGCTTCTAATTCATCGATTTTTGCCTTAGCCAGATTAGGCAATGTTTTAAAATAATTAGCTAAAAGATTAGCCGTATTTAAACCCACATGCCTGATACCTAAAGCAAAAATCAACCGGCTCAAATCATTTTCTTTGGATTTTTCAATATTAACTAAAATATTACCCGCTGATTTTAGACCCATTCTTTCAATACTAAGTAAATTAGCTTGGGTTAGTTTATATATATCAACTGGTGAATTAATTAAATGAGCATCTAAAAGTTTTTTAAGTAAACTTACACCCAACCCTTCAATATTCATTGCCTCCCGGCTTACAAAATGCTCAAGCCGTCGTAATTTTTGACTTGGACAAGCATAATAGTTAACACAGCGATAAGCTACATCATTATCTAATTGTCTTAATTCACTATTGCACGATGGACAGTATTGAGGATATTCAACGGGTTGAGCGGCAGCTAACCGTTTCGACAAATCAACACTAACTATTGCCGGAATAACTTCGCCAGCCTTTTCAATAATTACCGTGTCACCTAGCCTAATATCCAGACGTTTAATTTGATCATAATTATGGAGGGTCGCCCGTTTAACGACCGAACCAGCTAAGGTTACTGGGTGCAAATTAGCTACCGGTGTAACCACGCCAGTGCGACCAATTTCAAAATCAATGGACTCCAATATCGTAAAAGCCTGTTGCGGTGGAAATTTATAAGCAATAGCCCATCTTGGACTATGCGTTGTTGAACCAACCTCCTCCCAGAACTGAGCATTATTTAATTTAATAACTAAACCATCAGTTTGATAGTCCAAATTAAATCTAGCCTCATCCCAATGATTACAAAATGATTCAATTTCACTTAAATTTTGACATAGTTTATAATTAGGCTCAACCAAAAAACCAAGCTTTTGCAATATATCTAATTGCTGGGTTTGGTCAAAATGATGACTTAAAGGTTTATCATTATCATATAAAAAATAAGCAAAAAAGGCCAAATTACGCTTTAAAGTCAGTTTAGGATCTTTTTGCCGAATGGATCCGGAACTGGCATTTCTTGGATTAGCAAAAGGTTTTTGGCCATTAGCTATTAAACCTTCATTGAGATTGTTAAAACTACTAACTGGCATAAAAACCTCACCACGCACTTCAATGTTTTGTGGTAAATCCTCTATTGTTGAAATTTTTAATGTTTTGGGAATAGTTTTTATCGTTTTAACATTTAAGGTAATATCTTCACCATAACTGCCATTACCCCGAGTAAGCCCTTGAATTAATTGACCATGTTCATAAATTAATGACAACGACAATCCGTCAATTTTAAGTTCAGTTAAATAACAAAATTTATTAAAATTATCGCTGCCAGAAATATTTTTATTAATTTTCTGAAGATAATGTGCAATGTCTTCAATTGAAGTTGCATTATCCAGACTAAGCATGGGGCGTTGATGTTTTATTGAACGAAAATCAGTACTAGGATTATATCCAACACTTTGAGTTGGTGAATTGGGACTAATTAAATCCGGATGCTTAGCCTCTAACTCGGTTAATTCCTGATATAACTTGTCGAATTCGCTATCACTAATTTCCGGATTGTCAAGTATATAATAACAAAAACGATGATGATTGATGGCTTTACCTAAAAAATCAATGCGTTCACGGATGTTAATTAGTGTTTCAGACATAAACGTTAATTAGCTAATTTAGTAATATTCTACTTACAATATACAAGTATAATCAATAATTGAAAGAAATTCGTCCACTCATTCATAAACTATATTTTAAGTGACTAATACTAATCATTTTAACCGCGAAGACTCATTTACCTTTGAACGAGTTTTATTTTTTGGGCGAACTTTAAAAGAATATAAAGATATGTTTAATTTAGACCTTTCCCTTTTAAAAGGGAAACAAATTTTGGATTGTCCATCAGGCCCTGCCTCATTTATTGCTGAAGCCAATGCCCAAAATATAAATGCCATGGGCATTGATCCAGTATACGAGAATTCATACAGCAAAATCCAAGAAATTATCTTAACTGATTTAAATGACTGTTGTAATCTTCAAGAACAATTGCCACACCTGGCTAAAATTAAACGCGATATGGTTAACTATCGAGCGGAAAAAGAAAAAGCGATTAGCATTTTTCTTAATGATTACGAATTAGGTCTGAAACAATCACGTTACTTGCCATATAAATTACCAAATTTACCATTTAAAGACAATCAATTTGATTTAGTCTTATCAAGTAATTTTTTATTTTTATACAGTGATTATAAATATGGTGGCATGCATTTAGCAAGTAACTTTGATCTTGCTTTTCATCAAAAGGCTATCATTGAATTAATTAGGGTGTCACACCATGAGGTTCGCATTTTCCCCTTAAAAGGCCCTCATTGTAACGAACATGAATTTTTACAACCCATTTTAAACAGTTTAGAAGCTGTTAAAATAAATTTTCTTAACACCAATTACGCTGATTTATTTGGTGCCAATGATGTTTTACAGATATTAAAATCCTAAAATATTTTAATATCTGTAAAACGTAGAATCAACCAGTTTTAAGTATAAATTTAACTGGCATTTCATTGTAAGTATGATTTTCCAATAATCTTCCAGCGCGTTTTTTATTGATACCACCCCATTGCTTAAAGAAAAATGGAACTTTAGCATCTAAACACTCTTTGCGAATAATTTTAACCCAATCTTCTTGTATTGGGCGAGGCTTGCGCCCTGATTCACCACCAACGATAACCCAGTCTATATCAAGCAAGTTTAAATTATTAATCTGGCCAATTAATGGTTCTATTGATAAGAATTTAATAAAAGCGTTAGTTTGTCGCAAATAATCAATGCGTTTGGTGTATATCTGGTTTTCTACACTTACACCCATCCAAATATTTTTAGACCAATTAAGCAAGTTATTTAACTCAAGCAAACGTTCATGGCGTTTTGTAAGCAACTGAAATTCATGCCAATAAGCTTTATTCATAACCTCAAAGACTTTCAAAATATAACTATCTGGAACTTGTGGATGAAATAAATCACTCATTGAATTGACAAAAATTTTCTTAGGTTTCTTCCATTCTAACGGCAAATTTAGTCTTTGTTCCCAGATTTTGAGGTCAAAACCTTGTTCGAAAGGGTGATTAGGTACACCCCGAAATCTTTCAGCAAATGTTTCAGCATAACAATTCGCACAACCTGGGCTAACTTTTGTGCACCCAGTTACAGGGTTCCAAGTAGCGTCTGTCCATTCTATATCAGATTGCTGACTCATATATTTTTCACCCCCATCATATACACATCGCACATCTACAAAGCTTGGTACTAATATAAGCATAACTTAACTATTAGAAAAATTTATGATAACATCTTCCGGAAATGTTCCTTTTATACGTTTATCGCCATTTGATTTAATAGGATTGACAATAATTATATTATCTTGTTCAAGTTCTATTAATACTTCCCTTGCATGCTTTTCTAAAAAATCGGTATCAAATAAAACAAAGTTTAAAATTTGACTAGCTTTGGTAGCTTTTTTGCTACTAAATTCTTTAAGTATTAAATCTTTTAAAATTGATTTATTAAATAAAGGCATAAATGTCAACTGATCATGAGTAGCAGATGAGTATTCAAACCTACCAGTATCATCATTGCTCCACATTACCTCTTTCATTTTTTTAAAACCTTTGTCATGGTTAGTAGCAAAAATCATAAAATATTTAATTCGAGAATTTTGAACATTCATTTTAAATTTCAGTGTATGCTTAGCACAATTTTTTAATTGTTTTTCATATAAACTAGTAAGAGCTATTTGCCTTTCAGAACCACCATTAGGGAATTTGCGCCATATTTCAAGACAGACTCCTGTTCCAAACAAATCAATAATTTGTTGTTCTGTTACATTCATAAATCGATTTACAGATTCAACCATAAAGTTAATAAATACTTCGCAGGACTCTCTATTAAGGAGCTTACTAACTAAGCTAAAAGGTAAATCTTTATACCCAAATGGATCTATGAATGCAAAAACTGGAATACGTTCATTTAATTTTTCTAACTTTGTTGTAAAAACATCAGGAAATGAACCAATTTCAAATTCAACCTTAAATTTTTCAGGTAAATTTAATTTCCCTATTTCATTTTTTAAATTTTCAATTGCCATTTTTTCTTTATCGATAAACAAGAAATTAGCATTTTGAATAGATTTACTACAAGCCAGAGCGGCTTTTAAAGCAATAACAGGTGAACCAACAATCGCTGATCCATCCATTGCTTCAACAGAAAAAACAATAGCATCCGTCGCAGTAAATGTTCGGAAAATGGCGACACCAGCAGTAGGCGATTGGGATGTTAATTCAAGATAAACGTGGGCAGGTCC
>JAKAZS010000059.1 GCA_021815785.1 bacterium | reverse complement strand
ATTTTGGCAAATCTACAACGAACTTACTAAAGCATATCCAAATAATCAGGTAGGCAAATTTTTTGTTAACCTGCTAATGGCTTATGATAAAAGTCCAATCTTAGAAGAAATTATAAAACAAGCCTTAAACAAAATTGAATGTATGTCCTGCCGTTACAGGCGTATACAAACTACAGGCAGACAAAAGCCTGAAACACTCCTGTCAGTTATGTGAGTTTTGCTTACCCTAGTTATGGTTTAAACTGGTGGTTAAAAGCTCTTGGTTAGTATTACTTCGTTTTGCTATAAAACACCACAGTATAGAGCTAATGTTATTATTTCTGGTTAGGTGATTGTTATTTTTATTGGTTTTGGTTTCTTGGGTCGTTTACCAGAAAGACTTCTAACCTTGGTTATAGCTTAGGCTTTATCATATGTTCCGTAAGTTGAAGTAAACTATAATAAGTGCTCTTGTTTAAATTATCAATTATTTAGCTTATTGGATTATTTAACTGTTATATACCTGAAATTATTTGTATGACTGGTCTTTTTTAATACGAACTGAATTGTTTTGGGTTGTTCATAAATATAACTTCTCCTTCGAGGTGTTCTAATTTGATGCGAAATTAGCACAAAATATCATAAGATGCAAGGGTTCGCACAGCCGATAAAGCGCCCTTGCATCATGAATTTTTGAGCTCTTGAAGTGGCATCAAGAACAACTCATAGGAGGAAAATTAAAATGAACAACTCTATAACAATAATCAGTTACGTTGGAAAAGACCCCGTTCCCTACACATTTACATCAGGCAAAACAGTAGTTAAATTCAGTGTCGCTGTTAAAGATTTCAATAAACCAGAAAATCTCTTATGGTTAGAAGTTGTTGCCTGGAACGGAAACGGTGAAAAAGCTGGCAGCCTTATCACCAAAGGACGTGAAGTCTGCGTCTCTGGCAAACTTACATTAGAATCATACACTGATAAAAATGGTAACACAGTCACTAAACCAGTAATCCTCATGAATAGTTTTTACTTGTTCGGTAAAAAACCAGCTGAAACAGAAATCCAACCAGTTGAACCTGAACCAGCCCAACCGGCTGTTAAATCCAGAAAGACAGTAAAAGCCTAAGTTCACAAAACAGCTAGACATTGGTTAAGCCTCTGTCGGCTGTTTTGTTTTATATATGCCTGTTTTATTGTTGAGGCTTGACTAACATGATTATTTAATTTTGGTAGTTGATTAGTCAAGCCTGTTTAATAGGCAGCAAAGGACTTATTTATCTTTTATATGCCCACCCACCATCCTTATAGCGTTTCAAGGGTTTTGAATATTTTTTCAATATCTCTGGCTCCATGTAAAATTCTTATGATTTCAATATTATTTAAATTTTTTCGATAAAAAATTACATAATTACCTTCGGTAATACTTTGTAAGCCTTTTATAAACTTATTTCTTTTGCTTCCTAAACTTGGCTTATCTGCAATAAGCTGCCAGCATTTTTGAAATTTTTTTATAAGTTTATTAGCTGATTCTACATTATCCAAAGCTATGTAATCATAAATTCCTTCTAAATCCTGCATAGAAGCTTTGGTAAATAACAGATCTTTCATTTTTTCTTGGCAGCTTTAGCCTGTCGTAAGCTTATACGTTTCATTACTTCATTTTCTGAATACACCTCACCAAGATTAGCTTGATCTATACCAACCTTGATTTGTTGACGTAAACTATTGAGTTTTAATTGTTTAAGATCATTTTCTTCAAACAACAGCAATAGTCTAATTGCTTCACGAACTACTTCACTGGCTGAGTGGTACATACCACTTTTAACTTTATTAGCAATAATCTGTTCTAATTCAGGTGTTAGTGAAATATTCATATTGAATTTTGTCCTTAACGATTACTAAAATAATTATAACAAAAATTGCTAATTTTTGACATTAAATTTCATTCAAAGATATATATCGCTTAAAGACTCATAAAGGCCTGTGAAATTATATACTGGGTATTAACCCGACGACTGAGTTTAAAATTTTTCATTTAAACGGCAGATTCCGATTCAAATCGGCCGCTTGACTTCCAGTCAATAAAAACCACTTAATTTTTAATCATCAATATATCGGAAAGGCCTACTCGCAAAGAAGCGGGAAAGAATGTAACCTCCTACCATTGGTAAAGCTAATGGAGGAACAGATAACTGAGAGGAGAAATAAGCATGTTAAAAATAAGAGAACTACTAAGAATAACCCTGGATAAAAAAACAAGTGTAAACAAGGCTGCTATTAGCCTGGTAATAGCCAGAATTTAAGAGTTTAAAACAATGCATTGAACGTTTAAGATTAAAAACAGTGGCAGAGAACTTGGGATATTATAGCTACAGAAATGACCAATATACCACAAGATACTGAGAAATTTTTAGTTCGACTTTTAAAAACTGAAATTGACAGTCGCGATACTAATTTGCAAAATCGTCGATTAGTTTCAGCTAAATTTCCAGGCTTAAATATAATCCAATAGAACTATTGGCTTTTTAAAAATGCTTCTAATTTTTTTTTGTATTGACTGGTATTTAAATACCCATAAATTTTACCAATCAATTTACCTTGGCTGTTGAAAACCAAGATTGTTGGGGTATTGCTCGCGCCATATTTAAAAGCAAACTTTTGACCGTAACTATTATCATCGGCGTTAACTTTTACACATATAAATTTATTTTTTATAAATTTAATAAAACTAGGATTGTTATAGACAAACTTGTCTAATTTCTTGCACTGTAGTCACGTAGGTGCATAAATATCAACTAAAACATCTTTATGCTGATGTTTAGCCGCTTGCATGCTCTCATTAAAATTCTTACTCCAGGTATGACTGTTAGATTTAGCAAAAATAGAGCTATTGCTTAAAAGTAAGTTAAACAAGAAAAAATAAAAAGTTGAAATTATTATTTTTTTCATTTTTCAACACCTGTGTATAATTGGTGAGACAATTTAAGAATCGAAATTAATGTATTTAGTATAATAAAGCTATCAAGAAATTACTATATCAGTATTTTCCTTTTAGCGATTCCACAAGTTATCCTTTGCTTGTCCATTAAAGACTAGCTATAATCGGTGTTTTACATAAATATTTGTTAATATAGCAGATTCGCATTCGATTTAGTATTGACTGCTTTTTTTGAGAATATCTTAACAGCGATAGTTAACAATTACCGACTGCATTAGAACGATAGTTTTATTCTCAATTAATAAAACTATAAGGATAGGTTGCTGTCGTAGAACATTAGCTATTGTTTTGTCTATTGTTTTGGTTTTGGGCGTTTATATGATAATTAAACAGCCTTGACTTTAAAAATCGGGACGACAGGATTCGAACCTGCGACCTACTGCTCCCAAAGCAGCCGCGCTACCAAGCTGCGCTACGTCCCGAAATGGATGACTAACATAAGCATAAATATTATTTTACCGTATTTAGGAAAAATTTAAAATTAAATTGTTAAGTAAGAAATCAGAAAACATTCTTTTAAGAAATATTCTTTAAGGCGGATTTTTTAAGAAACAAATTTTAAGGCACAAATTGAGGGATGTCAAGCTTTTTGGTTGATGATGCTTTGGTATCTGATTTAATTTTTGGATTAGATTGCGTATTTAATAATAAAGACTGGTTAATTATACCCACTTTACCATTAGCTAGTTTAACCTTTAGCTGATTTTGACCTAAGTCCTGAAGGATTACAACGCGATCACCAGTATTGAGTTTACCGATAGTTTTTTGTTGGTCGTTTTTGATGTCACTGTCCTGATTAATTTTAATTGTTTTATAGGCTTCTTTAAAATCAGCTTTAAGTAAACCGCCATAAATATAACCATAATCGCCAGATTTTAACTTTACTTTATACCAGCCGTTATCTTTGCTGATAACGGTAATTTTGCCATTACTGGGTAAAATGCTAATTATTTTTGAATCTACTTTGGCCGATTTGCGGATATTGATTTTACTAAAACTGGTAGCGACGTTTTCGGTTTGAGGGTTGTCATTTAGATTTATTGATTTATCGCTTTGGTTATTGAGGTTGTCGTTTAGATTTATTGAGTTGCTGTTTTGGTTATTGAGGTTGTCGTTTAGATTTATTGATTTATCGCTTTGGTTATTGGGGTTAACATTGTTGTCAGCAGGTTTGGTTTGAGTTTTGGCTGTTGTTAATGCGTCCGTGGTTTGGGTAAGATTATTGGTTTGAGCTTTGTTAGTAGAATTGTCGTTATTGTCGATTGATTTAAATGGATTCTTTTCACTGCTAAAGCCATTAATATAATATTTTACTTTTTGGTCTTTGACGCTTAGGGATAATATTTGAACTATATAATAGTTGTCATTAGTGGTGAGGCCATAATTCAGGATGTTTTTGTGACCATCAACACGTTTATTAATCAGGTCTAACTTAAAGGTAAATGGTTGATTAGATAGTTTAGCATTAGCCATTTTAAGATTTAATAGAATTAAGTCGGTTTTTTTTGGGCTTATACAAGGCTTGTAAAGGTCAATTTGGTTTGGATTGAACATTAATTTGCTAATTACATAAATTGGTCCTAATTTATAGTCAAACCAATTACTGTCTAATTCAAACGAACCATTCGCCGTGGGTTGTAAAATGCAGTCAATAGTTTCATCTTCAAATTTGACGACATTACCTGGATCTAAACCTTTAGTTTGTAAGAGGGCTAAAATAGAGAGTTTTACATTTAAGTATGGGGAATTTTGGGTAAAGAAAAATTTGGCATTTTCCGGTAAATGAGGCAAATAAAGTGAAGTTAAATCTTCCATTGTATCGAGGTTAATAATGGCTGGGTGGGAAATACGATCAATATCAGCACTGGTGTGGCCTAGTAAAATTAAAAGTTTTTGTTTGTTGGATTCAGTGACGCGTCCATCTTCATAAACATTTATTTTGTTAAGGTCAATGATTTTAGGCTTATTGGGAATTATGATAAAGAGGCTGGAAAATAAATTTTTGCCGATTTCAACTACTTTACAGGTGGTGGAAATATCAAAAATATGAATTTCACAATTACTATCTTTGAGAAAGGTTTTTAATTGACTGTCTAATTCGGCTTTGGATAAGGTTGTACGTGAATTTAAGAAAGACTCAATTTTTAAGCGCAAATTTGACCAATCTTGTTCATTTTGTTCAGTTTTTAGACTTTGATTGACGTCGGTTTTAATATTAATGTTAGAAAGGGCAAATTTAATTAGCAAAGGTAATATGACAACAAAAGCAATACCAGCCAGGATAGATATTTTAACTGCTTTAGGCATGGGTTTGATTGGTAAAGGTGTAGAACAATTAAAACACTTACGTGCAGCTACAGAATTTCGTTGATTGCAATTCGGACATTTCATGTATATAGTTTATATAATCCAAGGTATATTACAAACATTTTGTTAAAATAAACTGTTATTTACTTAATTAAAGGTTAAAAATGACAAATTTACCAAAAATAATTTCTCAACTGGTTAAAGTAGCCAGGCTGTCATATAAAAGAGGATTAATCTGTGGTACTGAAGGTAATTTTAGCATTAAAGTAAACGCTAATTTAATCTTAACAACCCCTAAAGGAATATGTAAAGGTTTTCTTAAACCAAGCGATTTGGTTCTTGTAGATTTACAAGGAAATCGAGTTAAAGGTTTAAATAAAAATAATTACCGGCCGTCAAGTGAAATGGATATGCATTTATGTGTCTATGAAACCAGAGCTGATGCTAATGCGGTTTTACATGCACACCCGACAACTTTGGTGGCTTTTACGGTTAGTGGTCTTACTTTAGACTATAAAATTTTACCAGAAATAATTACGACGTTTAAAACTATTCCTGTTGCTCAATATGCCACACCAGGCACAAGTGAAGTTCGTCAGAGTATTCAAGAGATTATCAAAACTAATGATTTAGTGGTTTTGGACCATCATGGCATTATTATGTTAGGGGATAATATTTTAGATTTATTTTATAAATTAGAAATGCTCGAACATTATGCTAAAACATTATTAATAGCTAAGATTTTGGGCGAACCCCAAAATTTATCAAATAGTGCCATTGAAAAATTAATTATGAGTTAAAAGCTGATTTCGTTAATGTCCAGAAATGGTTGTAAAGTGCTGGATTAAAAAAATGCTACAATTACCAAATTTTCTTTAACATTTTTAGGGTTTAATAGTTAAAGTTACGCATTGTATTAAATGAGGCATTATAATTATGTTAATTAGGAATTAATCATAATAATTTATAGTTATTAATTTTATCTTGTCAAGTTGTTTCATATTTAAGGAGAATCTAGAATGTTATTCAATAAAAACTTATCAATCGTATTATCAAGTTGTTTAGTCGCTTCGACTTTATCATTAGCTGCTGTTGCACAAGATTCAGCTTCTAAAGCACCAGCTACTGCTCCAGCTGTTAAAGCTCCGGCAAAAAAACCAAGTCTATTAAAAGATATGGAAAATGGTGTTAAGAAAATTGGGCATGGTGCTAAGGTTGGCGTAGAAGATTTAGGTAAAGGCGCAAAGACTGGCGTAGAAGATTTAGGTAAAGGTGCCAAATTTGTTGGCAAAGAAACCGTAAAAGGTGTCGAAGGTGTTGGTAAAGGTGGCGAAAAACTAGTTAAAGGAGCTGGTAATGATATTAAGAAATTAGGTCATAAAAAAGCCCCTAAAGCAACTACAAGTAAAACAACTCCAGCTGGAACTTCTACTAGTAGTACTTCTGCTACTGATAAATCAACAGCCAAGTAATAAATTAAGAGTTTTTAATTTTATTAATCAAAGAAAGATCTAATTCATAAATTAGGTCTTTTTCTTTGTATAATATTATTAAGGTTAGTTAATATCTGGTTTATTAAGGATTTAATAAAGTGAACGAAAAATTTTTAAGGGATAAAGATGCCCAGGATAAATTTAATCAGTTAGTTAATTCGCTTAAAGAAAGCCGAGATAAAATTAAACAGTTGCAGTATAAATCTATGCAGGGAAAAGCTGAATTGGCCGAAGCTGATTTATATGAATTAGAAAATATTGCCGCTCGTGATCCTTCAACCAATTTACTTAACTATAAGGCATTTGTTAAAAGGCTTGACTATGAAGTAAAACGTTCAAAGCGCTATCGTCGGCCAGTTTCTTTAATTGTTATAAGTATTGATAATATTGACAATGTTGCAAAAAATAGTGGTATCAATATGGTTGAAGATTTGTATCGTGAACTTGCCCATATTTTAGAAAAACAAATTCGGGATATTGATGTTGCTGCTCGTATTCGCTACGACAGGTTAGCGGTATTTTTACCGGAAACCTATGGTTCACGTGCCAAAGTTGTGGCGCAACGAATTATTAATAAGGTTAATCAAAAAAAACTTTTAGAATCAGTTCCCAATCAAGCTTTTACTGCTAGCTGTGGCGTTACCGCATTTCCATCGCATAGTCGAGAAGCTGATGGTTTAGTTGCTCAAGGTATTGTCTACTTAAATATTGCTCAAAAGAATGGTGGTAATCAGGTAATGTATGAATAAATTACAGATCTAAATCTTTTAGGGTTTTTTCTTCGTTATTTTCTGGTTCGGTATTGGTTTTGTTTTCTTTGGTATCATTATCAATAGAATGCTCGGATGTCTTTTCTATAGTTGTATTACCAGTAGCCTCTTGATTTGGAGCTTTTGCTGAATTGATATTTTTAATATTTGAATCGGTGGATGAGTTGGATTGGGTATTTGTAGAAGTAGCTGTTTCGATTTTTGGTTCAGTACTCGGTGTTAGGGGTTGATTTAAGGCATAAGTTTGATAAAAAGTATTATTTATATAAACATTAAAAAATAAGTCTTTTGTATATTTTGGTATTGAATCTTGACAGATAAATTCAAAATCCCGGCTTTCTTGTGGCTTTAAGGCTTGGCTAAACTGGTCAATGAGGTCTTTTTCGTTTTTATAAATTGGTTCGTTAGTGTTTTTTGAGGATAATTCAACTTTAATGCTTAAGTTGTTTATTGGATTTTCCCCATTGTTGCAAATTGTCCCAGTTAAAGAAATTTTATTATTACGAGAATTTATGTTAACATTTTTTAGGACAAGTTCTGGAATTTCAATATTATTGTCTAGTTTTTGAGCTTCTTGTAAATAAGCTAAACCGTTTTCATTGTCACCATTATTAATTAGGCTTTTGCCGTATGATACCAGTAGATTCACGAGTTTGCTTTTAACTAGGGACGAGTCAGTTAGTTCTTGAGCTTTTTTTAATTCAGCGATGGCTAAACTAGTTTGGCCATCGCGTTCGTATAGGTCAGCAGCCATTTCATGACTTTTGTAATTTTGACTTACTGAATTTAACTTTGCTAGATAACCTAGAGCTTCTTTATCCTGTTTATTATTAGCAAAATTATTGGCTAGGCGTTGATATATTGTGGCAAGTTTTTGGTCGGCTTCAGGTAACCTTGTTCCACAACTGAGCTGCTTGACTTCTTCCCAGCAGGTTAAAGCTTGTTCTAATTTATTATTGCTTAAACACTCGTCACCCCAGAGTGCATCTAGATCCGCTAATTCAGATTTTTTTTCAGGCGTGGTCTCTTTGACTAGAGGGCGTAATATATCAATTGCTTTAGCAAATTCATTTTTTTTACTATAATAGTTGGCTAATTGAGTGGCTAACTGTGGGCAGTTGGCAATTGATTTGCCATGAGATCTTGCCTGTTCAATACAATCCCAGGCTTGGTCAATTTCATCAGTGCCTACATAAGCTTGAGCTAGTGCTAAATAAATATCTGGATTTTGGGCATTATGCTTAAGTGAGTTAGTCAGTGATTTTACGGCTCGGGCATATTCACCGCGATTAATTTGCGCCAGCCCATTGTCAAGTGATTGTGAGTCTAGGTTTTTGTTGTAGTTTAAGTAGAGGATTGTTGCGCCAAAACACAAGCCAGCAATTAGAATGGATGCTAGTCCACCTTTAAGAATTGATGGAACTGACAGAGCCCTAATTTTTCGAGATTTTTGATACATAATTATATTTATACTTGAAAACTATTTAAAATCAATAAATTTAAACAATTTATTAGATTCTTTATTTACTTCTTTAAGAAAACCAAAAAAAATAAAGAGACAAGATTATTTAATTATTCTTGTCTCTTTATTTAAGATGCGAAATTAAAAATAATTACTTGATTTCTACTTTAGCTCCAGCAGCTTCAAGTTTAGCTTTCATTTGATCAGCTTCTTCTTTCTTGATTTTTTCTTTTACTGGTTTTGGAGCAGCTTCGACTAAATCCTTGGCTTCTTTGAGTCCAAGTCCAGTTAATTCCCGAACAACTTTAAGTACTTCAATTTTCTTTTCGCCAAACGAAGCTAAAATTACATCAAATTCGGTTTTTTCTTCAACAGCAGCAGCGCCACCACTAGCTCCTGGCATAACGGCCATGGCTGCCATTGGTGCAGCAGCTGTAACGCCAAAGGTTTCTTCCATTTTTTTCTTTAATTCAGCAGCTTCGAGTAAAGTCATCATGCCGATTTGTTCTAAAAGTGCATCTACTCCTAATTTAGTTGTCATATAATTCTCCTTGCTTTAAAAATATAAACTTAATAATAAAATTTTGTAATTTGAAATTATCCATTAGCCTGTTTTTTGGCGACTTCTTCAGCCAATAGGGCAATATCACGGATAATGCCTTCAAAGATACCCACCATTCCTGATGCGCCACTATCAAGGCCAGCCATAATTGATGATAGCAATACTTCTTTAGAGGGTAATTCAGCAAGACCTTTAACTTCAGCAGCTGATAAAATACTACAATCGAGGATGCCACCTTTTAACTCACCTTTTTTAAGTGTTTTTAAGTATTCAACCACTGCTTTTGCTGAAGATACTGGATCCTCATAGCCTACTATTACTGCAGTTGGCCCCTTCGCAAAGCCTTCAATTGAAGCAAAATCAGTATTTTGGGTTGCAAGCTTAACAAGGGTGTTTTTTACAACTTTGCATTTACTTTTTGACTCACTTAGTTTCTTGCGGAATTGAGTTATTTCATGAACGGTATAACCACTTAAGTCAGTGGCAATAGCCACTTTCCCATTACCGAACATATTTTTTATTTGCGCTAATTCGTTAGCTTTATCCTGCCGAGTTGGCATAAAACCTCCAATAAAAAAACCACTTCCAAAACCGTAGCCATAAGAAGTAGTCAAGAATTTTTTTGATCTTGGCCATTCAGATGGCAGCGTAGTAAAACTACAACTATTAAGCTAATTGATTAGCACCAATCTATCTACGGTCCAAATTTTTCAATTTAGACTAATGATTATCACATCATATATATATCAAGTCAAGCCAATATTGGATATATTGCTAAAATGTTAATATTTTTATTTTGATTAAATAATGTTTAACTAATGTACATTACTATCCATTTTACTAGCAATTTCTGCGCTATTAGCAGCAGTATTAGTTGATTCGGCAGTGGTTTTAAGGGCAATCATGGTACTTGGCATATCCATTTTACATTGTCGTTTAATTAAAACTTCGGGCTGTAAAAATGTTCCAATTACATGGCTTGCATAAACAACGTTAGTAGCTTTGCCATTATTTATTGATTCTAAGCGCCAAAAACCATCGACTTCTTTAAAATCGCCAGATTTTCGATGCCAGGTCAATTCTTTGCCATAATTTTCCGTAACTTCAACAATATAGTTAAATCTTGTAGGCATGCCTGATGGATTTAAAGAATGACGCACTGTTTTGACATTGCCTTGGCTTTTTAGTAATTCGCATTCTTTTAATCGGGGGAAAACACGATTGGCCTGATTATAATTAGTGATAATTTTCCAGACATTAATTGGTGAAGTATTTACAATGATTTCAGATACGCAATAAGATTTGTTGTTAATATTTTTTTCATAAACCTTAACAACTTCGCTTGCTAAACATTGGCTATAAGTGGTGATGATTGCAATAGCTGAAATCACTGAAGTAAGCTTTGCCTTAAGTATATTTGTTTTATGATTCATGTGAATTGAATTTACCTTTTACGTTTTCTAGTTAAAATAAGTTTTTTAGTACAACTTAAACCTAAAATATAATAGTATTAATAATAGTATTGTTTACTTTATCTACCGTCAAGGAAATGTAATATTTGCGCTTGATAACTATTGGTGATTTAAATGCTATCGAAAAATTAGTTTTGAAGTATTTGAATTAACCACTTGGCTAGTATACAATTAACTTGTCATATATTCAAAGAAAAAAAAATTAAGAAAGGGTTGTTTTAAATTAAATTTTTTAAATGTTCAAAAATATTTTACTGGTTTTTAATCCTAAATCAAGTTCGGCCATGGCTTCAGATCAGTGGCTGGGCAAAGTTGTAAATTCATTAAGTAGTGAGGTTTCGGGCTACATTGTTACTAAAACAGTTTTAAACCCTTTTGATTACCAATCAATTTTTGTTGATTTGTCTTTAGAAATTGATTTGGTTATTGCGGCTGGTGGCGATGGCACTATTCGCAAAGTTATTGAGGATACTTATAATACATTTCCGCAAATGCCGATTGGTTTATTGCCACTTGGTACCGGTAATCAATTGGCACGAAATTTAGGGGTTTTTGAAGATAATCTTTTATGTAACCCACTTGAAGAAAGTATTAAAAATTTAATTACTGGTAAACCCAAAAAAATTGACTTAGGTTTAATGAATGGTCGTATTTTTGCTGTAGCTAGCGGAGTTGGACCATTGTCTGATGCTATTTTGTTGCCTGAAGCTAATGATAAAGCAGTTTGGAAAATGTTGGCTTATGTAAGCTCGATGATTAGCAATTTAGCTGTTACCCCAATTCCTTTTCGCGTAACTATTGATGATGTTGAATCTTTTTGTGTGACTGCTTCGGGTATTTTTGTATCTAATGTTGGTGATCTTGGTATGGGAATGCTTTCACCAACAGCTAGTATTGAAGACGGTCTACTTGACGTTTGTATCCTTACACCAAATGATTTTATTGATTATCTAGATTTAGGTTTTCATTTTACCAGCGGTTTTGTAGGTAGTAATGCACCTTATTATGTCAAAAAAGCTGCTAAGGTCCTGATTGAAGTAGAAAAACAAGGTGGTAAAGATACTATATTTAGTGGTGCTAAAAATAAAATTAAGAAGTTTTTTCATCTCGAAAATAATTCTGAATCCAAGATTCTTAGTCAGGTGATCTGTATGATTGATGGTGATGGATTAGGTGTTACTCCAATGGAAATTAGTATTTTACCTAAAGCTGTTAGTATAATCTGTCCGGCTGAAAAAAAATAAATTTACAAGCAAGTTTCGGTCTAATTATTTTGCCCGAATTTCAATTTCTGCTAAAATTAGATCTTTGACTTTATTGGCGACTATTTGAGCTTGTTTTCTTAATTCAGGTATGGCTACAGTTTCGAATAATTGTGGCTTTAATCTTGGACCTAGCACAAACACATTTTTTAAAATTTCATTTTTTATAGATTTTTCAGTAAATTTAATATTTCATTTGCTTCGCCATTAATTAAGACAGTTTTAAGTTTACTTTTGCTACCACTTTTTATGATTATCGATGATTTAGGTATTTGCAAAAATTTAGCTAAGGTTTCAATAACCTCTTTGTTAGCAGCATTGTCTACGGGTTGGCTATTGACTTTTATTTTTAAACGATTATTAAAGATTCCATCTACTCCAGCAAGGCTGGCACCAGTAGAAATTTGCAGATTAAGTAATAGTCCATTTTTGGTTTTGGTAAAAATTGCCGGTTCATTATTTGCTGGCAATGGTTTAGGTTTTTGCTTCAATTGTTTGCTGCTTTTGTATTTTGGTAATCGAAATTGTTAAGGTTTTTTAGGAAGTTGACGCAATTTTTCAGGCAGCTTTTTAACAACCATAGTCTGCCCATTAGTTTATATTGGCTTAGGTGAAGGTATTGAAGATTTAAAAGAATTTTGTGCATCTGATTATGTCGAAGTCTTATTAAATAATTAATAATAATAGGGCGTTTTTTTTGCCCATAGGTTATTTGGATAATTTTTATGTAATAATTGAAACGCTTCTTTCGACAATTTCGACCCATCACTACACCTTTGCCCTAAATGCGTGCAGCGAACAGATAAATGAAGCGCTTGGGGAACAAGCGGATAATTTTTATGGGTTTTAGCGAAACTTACAACAATTTCGGGTAAATATACCGACGCTGGTTTAGCCGAGTTTAAACTTTTTATTTCATTACTAGCTTGGACTAAATCTTCTTTGCTGAGAAATAATGGCTTAATGTAGGTCGGATAATCAACTTTATTTGGGTAAGAGTAATAACCGTCGTCAGTATTGTAATCGGGCATATGGAGGTTGGTTAAATCATACTTTCCCCACCACTCGTATGAATTAAAATTATTGCTATTGGTAGTTAAGTATGGTAAAAAGTTACTGTTAATTAGCATTATATAAGCCATTAAGAATTTTTTTTCTTCTGGTGAATTATTTTTAAGAAAATTTATATATAAGTTTTTATAGCTAACGTCTATCTGAGCTAATATTGTAGCTGCGTCGTTAACATAAGACATTTTATTTAATAGAGCGCTCCTTAAGAAAATTACTTTAACTAAGTTTAGACGGCTGGGTAAAGTATAGATTTTTGTAGAACTTAGTTTTTTTAACATATCGAGCGAAAAATAACTGTTAATAAACCCTTGGGCAAGCGGAATAAAATTATGCAAAGGCTTTGATTTTATGGTTTTTACAGCTGGATCGATATATATGTAGTTATCCGGCACTTCATCACTAAAATTTCCCCATGACCCAACTTCGGTACTAATACCAAACTTGACGAATTGGTCTAAAGATTTTGCTAATTGAATTCTTTGTGCTAAATACATATTTTTTGATGATAGATCAAGGTCTTTAATTTCTAGCAATTTGTCCAATAAATTTATAGCTTTATCGTATTGCTTTGAGTCAATAAAATATTTAGTTACTTTATAGGCAAGCGTTAAATAGGCTTTATTAGATTGATTTAACATATTAAATTGGCCTATTATAGTAGAAAAATTTTTGTCTGATGTTGCTGTGTGCTGATTTAAATTAATTAGCCATTGTGTAGTTGACGTTTTATTAAATTTTTGCATGGCGTAATTACAGGCGTCACTGTTTTTAGACTGATATACTTGTATCCATTCTGACATTGAACCTAGATTAGGAATCAATGGCTGGATATTTTTTTCATTGGTATCAAAGTTATTTGGATCATAGCCAGTAACAATATCATAAACGCTTATATATTCTTCAAGGCTGTCATAAGTTATGTTATTTATTAATTCTTGGTCCAGTTGCCTTAGCCTTGATTTTGGATCGAGTCGGTCTAAGATAAAATTGTTTAAATTATTTAATGCGTTTATATAAGCGCTATATTCAGGTTTGTCTTTTATTTTTAATATCTGTGCTTGGGCGTTTTCTAAAAATTCGATATTAAATTGGTCTTTAGTTTTTACAGTGCCTTGTCTAATTAATGTTCTTATGGCCAGGTATTTAGCTAGAGCTTTGTCACGATAATCTTTGGTATTAGCTAGTTTGTTAAAGTCGGTGTAGGCAGTTTCATAATTGGTAGCATAAAAATTAGCACAGGCAATTTGATAATTGCGTTCATTCATTAGGTAACTATCGTTAGATTTAGTTAATGGCGTTGGTATTTTTGTATTTTGACTGTTGCCATCATTTTTAAAAACTATATCCTGATTTTTAACCCAGTCAATTACACAAGGCGTTTTAATACCATATTTTTTTATTAAATTTTTAAGAGTATTGGTAGCCTTATTTAATGCGTCGGCCTGTATATTGCAAATAGTAATATAGTTAAAGTCATTCAAATTAGTGTAGGCTTTTAAGTTAGTATTTTTTTCTGGTTTTAAGACTAAATTACGCTCATTAATCCAGTCCTTATAATAATCCATTTTCGTAATATCAAAACAGTAAAATGAAACATGACCCAGGCGATCATTAATAAGTTTAACGGTCTGGTTTATTTCATTATTATTTAGTGGTTTATTGATTAAATAACGATAGGCTATAACCAGATAAATCCTGGCAAAACTTGGCTGGATAACACCTAAATTACCTTTGACAAAATCATTGACTGGCAGATTTGGATGTAATGACCATGAAAACTGGTCGACAAACATTGTTGCACAGCCGAAAGCTGTTTTGTTACAGGTTAAAATTATTATTAGTATAAGAGATAGTAATTTCATAAATGACAGTTTCATTATAATCTCCTAAAAATTAGAGTAAGTATATTATATATAAACTATTTGTTTTGGCAATTAGATTGTATGTTTTTAAGTTTTGCTTTTAAATTTTTAACCGCCATGTCCACTGCTTCATATGTATCATCTTCAGGAATAAGATAGCAAGGGAATTTAGTATTTTGTTTAAAACTAAACTGGCATGTACCATAAAAACCTTTACCATTGAAGCCTTTTAAGGAAATATTTAATATTACAGTTCCGTTTAACTTATTCCAGGGTTGATAAAATTTAAACCACCACGAATTTCCGTTATTCGAAAATCCGCCATCTACAATTTGAGCTATTTTCCCGTCAGGTTTATCCCAAGTACCTCTTAATGTATTTTTTATAATATAATTTTTAGATAATTTATTTTCATTGTTGATGCTAATCTTTTGAGATTGAATGTAAACGTATATTAATTCTTCATGTTGATTATTAACTACAATCCACCAATAACCGCTTGGGTCAAAGGCCCAGCTGGATTGAGGCAATATAATGGAAATTATAATGATAAAAATAATAACTTGTTTTGATTTTTCCAAAACTCTATATAAAAGTGCTGTTTTTTTTGTATTTTTAAACATACCAAAATCTTTTACTGGAATATTTTATTAACTTATTCAAATTATCAGTTAAAAATAATTAAAAATGAAGTCGACTCAATTTATCAGACAGCTATTTTGTAATTTGGGAGATATTATAAAAGAAAATCATATCATATAATATATAATTTATATTGTTTTTGGCAAATTTAAATATGGTACATGCAATTAGAATCTTATAATAGAGTTTTTACTGCTTAAAATTTTAGATTTAAGTGAATATTATTTGTAGAGTTGACATTTAAGACAGTATCTTTTTTTATGTTTAAAAGTGATTTGTCTGAATATGGTCGTTTATATTTTAATCAACCTTAATATTCTTAATTAATTCGTGTTTATTTTCACAAATAATCATTAAATTATGACTGGCGCGTGTCATACCTACATAGGCTAATTTTTTGTTGTAGTCATTTGCTTCATTGGGTTTAAATAAGCCACACATTACGACATTATTAAATTCTAGACCTTTAGCACTATGAATAGTTGAAAGTATTACTTTAGCGTTAGCCTTAGCTATTTTTTCTGGGTGAGTTTTATCAGTATCATTTACCCAGTAAACATCAATATTTTCCTCACAAAGTCGATCTCTTAATTCTTTGGCGCGATAAAGGTTACCGTTATAGGTACTGGGATATAAAATAGCTATTTGATTATTTTCCTTTACCTGATTAACTAGTTTTTTAACAGTTTTAATGGTTTCAGCTATTTCAATTTCTGGAGTATCAACTAGTTTGACCGTAGGTTTTGGGCCGTTTCTTTTAGTAGATTCGGGCGGGATTATGGCATTTTCATCTTCGAGATAATTATCCTGATTATCACTATTGTCACCTAAAAGAAAAGAGCTTGCAAATTCTAGGATTTCTTTAGTATTGCGATAATTGACCCTTAAGATTTTGGTACGGCCTTGAGCCTGTATACCAGCTTGTTTCCAGCTAAAACTCCGTCTGAAGATATTCTGGGCTGCATCAGCTACAATTAATAAGTCGCTACTTTCAGATACCAGTAATTTAGTTATTAATGATAAGGTTTTGGTATCAAAATCTTGGGCTTCATCGAGGTAGATGGCGTGGTACCTTGGTCCTTTATCGTTATTTACTAGATCTATGACTAATTTAAATGGAGCGTTTTGGTCTTTTTCATAGCCTGGATGTTTTTGTTGATTTTGGCGTATAATATCAGCAAATAAACCATCTAAATGAACAACATCAATATTGCTAAAGGGTTTGAGAATTTCACGAATTTCATGAGCTAGCGTTTTAGTGTAACAGGTGTATAAATAATTATTTTGGGGGAATGATTTTGCCAGTAATTTGGCGCGATAGACTAAAATTAAAGTTTTACCACTGCCAGCTACTCCTCTTATGATTCGGTGACCATCGCCAATGCTTTTAGCGATGGCTTCTTGCTGTCGATCCATAATTGCAATGGTATCTTCAATAAAAAAATCAGGCTTGAAAATAGACAATTGCTCGTAAACTGGTTTTGTGCCAATATTTTTTATAGTTGTATCCGGATCAATAACACTGCGAATTAGTTTTTCTTGTTTTTCGTTTATATAATCAATTACTTCAAAATTAAAGATCCTCGCTAAATTTTTTTCCAGGCTAATTTCGTCATTACCTTTAATGGCAGTATCGATAACATCCTTAAAAATACATTGATGGTTAGGTATATGATTACTTATATTTAATTTTAATAAAGTTTCTGCTTCAAGTGATGGTAGAATTAGCCCGGCAACAATTGGAATATGATCTAGCTCTTTATGGGTAGCTAATTGCGTTTCCAGGAGGCCAGCAAATTCTTGAGCTGTTACGATCGGATTGTCAAGCTCGACTTCTTGGTTAGAATTGTCTAGTCTTAGCTTATTTCTTACCAACCCTAAAATCTTCATACCCTTGGTTTCCAAGATGTTTAATACGGCGATACCGCGATTGGGAATTAATACAATAAAAAAAGTATTACCATTTGAGCTATGATAAATTGGCTTAAGCCAAATCTGAACACTGTCGTCCAGTCCGTGCTGTAAGGCTGTGGCAATTCGTTTTAGATAATTAGGACTGTCTTTTTTACTCTTTAGATTGTCGGGAATTAAAAATGCCATAGTATTTATAAGTTTAATAAATTTTCGTCATTTTTAATAGTAGTAATTAAACTTAGATTATTCATGTTTCCAAGAAAATATTGTTTTAAAAATTTAAAGACATTGGTTTGATTTAAATAGGCAATTGGTGAAAGTTCATTATTAGTGCCAATCAAGGCAATATCATTACCGAAAAAGGCAAAAAAACCAATGTCTTTAACGGCTAATCTTAAATCAGCTTGAGTGTTTTCAACTTCGTTAAGTAGAGTATTCTTCGCAAATATGGTTATATGGTCAGTTTTGACTAGGTTAGTTAAAGAATTAATTAATTCATTAGTATTGTTAAATTCACTAGGTATATTTAGATAAATATTGTCAGGGCAGGTTGTGATAAGTTTAGTTAAAGTTAAACTAAGATCTGCCCAGTTTTGATACCATTTTATGGAATTATGGCTATAATGATTAATTAAATCTTGAGTATTTAACCTAATATTAGTACCTAGTTGTTTGAATAAGGCTAAAAGTTTTCGAGCCTGCGAGCGTGGATTATGATAGGTTTCGATAGCCTGGAAATCTACCAGAAAAATAACTTTCCCTTTAGCCCTGGATATGGCAACGTTAAATAATCTAAGTGCTAAGTCAAAATCACGACCGGTTAAACTTGATGCATAAGCTAAAGGGTGGGCATCGGATAAATCAAATATAACTATATCTGATTCAGAACCTTGAAAACGATGCACTGTTGCAAACTTAATATGTTGACTGTTGACTAATAACTTTGCTATAGCTGTCATAAATTTTGCCTGTTTATGATAGGGCGTTATGACACTAACTGAGAATTGAGGTTCAACTGATTCGGCTATCGAAGCAGCTATAAGCCCATTTAAGGGATTGATGCGAGAATAGGATCCTTTTATATTATCCAGGCAACAGGTTGTATTGAAATTACCAGTATCGGCAATTATTAGCGCTTGGTTTTGAAATGGGTTAGCTTGGATGATTTTATGAGTATTATGGTCAACACTTTCATGGGTTAGCAGTTCCCCGTTGTAGGCAAAAGTATTAACTAGTGTTCCAATCTGACTATTCATACGGTATTGCATTTTTAGCATGGTCAGATTTGGCGCAGGTAGTTTTCGATCTATTTTGTCCTTAATGCCGGATATTTCAAAAACATCTTTATTAAGCCAATTAAGGCCAGGTTCGTTGGTTAGGGTAACTGGTGGCAGTTGGCGAAAATCACCAAACAACAAT